>JAGUYV010000036.1 GCA_020061125.1 bacterium
ATTGTTGACGCTCCTGCGCTTTTCACATACAATGCCCGGTACACGCAAACGCCGGGAACCGCCGCCGCGGCGTGCGGGCCGCACGCTGCGGGGCAAGCGCGATTTCCGGCGATCCGGGCACGGGGGGTGCCGCATGAAAGTGCTCATCACAGGCGCAACGGGCGGCTTCGGCAAGCTGCTGGTCAAGCGGCTCGAAGACGACCCGGGTGTGGAACACATCATTGGCTTGAGCAACGAAGACCTGGACGAAGGCTACGAGGAAGAAATCAACGCCGATGAAAAATTCGGCTTGTTCAAGGGCGACATCCGTAAAAAGCGCGTGGAGGAAGTGTTCCAGAAGCACAAGGACATAGATGTCCTTGTGCATCTGGCGTACGACAACGATCCGGACCACGAAGGCCGCGAGGTCGAGGAAACCAATGTGTTCGGCACCCTGCGCATGATCCAGCTCGCGCGCAAGCACAATGTCAAGAAATTCATCTACAAAAGCCCCACCGCGGTCTATGGCGCGCGCTCCGACAACCCCTACAGGCTCAAGGAAGACGCCCCCCTGCGAGCGGACAGAAATTTTGTGTCCATCCGCAACAAAATTGAGTCTGACATGACCTGCCAGATGAACATGCACCCGGGCATGCTGCCCCAGGTGGTGATCCTGCGGTTCTGCGGCATTCTGGGCGACAGCATCCGCTCGCCGCTCAACACCCTGTTCGGCGGCAAAGTGGTGCCTCTCGTGGCCGGGTTCGACCCCATGTTCCAGGTCATCCACCAGGACGATGTGACCGAAGCCCTGGCGCGCGCCGTGCTCACCCCCGGCGCACACGGCATTTACAATGTGGCCGGCGTGCGCACCGAGCCTCTGTCCGAGGTCCTCGCGCGCATGGGCAAAACCACGATCCCGGTCCCGGAATTCCTTCTCAACACCTTTTACAAAACCTACTTCCTGCTCAACTCGCAGCACAGCTTCCCGTTCGACCTCAACTACATCAAGCACCCGTTCGTTGTGGACACCACCCGCGCCCGCGAAGAACTGGGATTCACGCCCAGGGTCATGTAACATGGAAAACTATTATGAAGCGCTCGGCGTGGCGGAGAACGCCTCCGCCGACGACATAAAAAAAGCCTACCGCCTGCTGGCCAAAAAATTTCACCCCGACACCCCGAACGGCGACGACGCCCAGTTCCGCCGCGTGAACAGCGCGTACAAGGTTCTGTCCGACCCCGAGGCGCGCAACGATTACGACAAGACCCTGCGCCACCGGCGAAACGGCACCAGCAGCTTCGATTCCTACATGGCGGATTACTACGAGCTGCGCGGCAACCAGATCGAGAAAGTGCTGCAGGAGCTTGTGCGCCAGGGCCGCCTCACCCGCGTGAAAATCAAATCCCAGGGCAAAGTGCTGCTCGACATGCCCTTCACCACGGCCACGGCCATCACCCTGCTCGGGTTCACCTTCGCCCCCTTTCTCATGCTGCTCGTGAATGTGGGCATCAACCGGTTCTTCGAGATGGAAGTCACGAACTCGGTCATGGAGACCTACGAAAAAGCGCACCAGGCGCACACCCGCGGCGCCGTGGGCGAGGCCGAAACCCTCTACAAACAGGTCATCGAGGCCAGCGAGTTTTTCGTGCCCGCGCATCTGAACCTGGGCATGCTCTACCGGCAGCGCGGCGAGAACCAGCAGGCCATTCAGTGCTTCAAGAAAGTCCTCGAACTCACCCCGTTCGGCCAGCTCGCGGACATCGCGCGCGAAAATCTCGAATCCCTGCGCGGGTTCTGATGGTCGAGTGCAAATTGCCTCGGACGGACTTGACAACCCCGAGCAACGGATGCACATCCCCCTTGATCCCCCTTTGCTAAGGGGGACCTGAACAATTGAGGGGCTTGATGCGCCAAAAGCGCATACTTGAGAGCTTCCCTCACGCTGCGGCATGCGCATGCGCGAATTACCATGAAGAACCGGAGAAACTCAAACCGGCCGATTAAGCCTTACGCAGTGATTCGGTGCGCAAATAGCGCTTCGTGCGGCATGTTATACATAACGACATAAATAATGCAGCATGTTCTTGTGCGTTTTCATAGAGAAACTAGTCTGAAAACATGCTATCGGAAAATGGCCGCTGTGTATAATAACATACCGTTAGCCCGGCTTTATCACGAAAAACCGGGAAAACGCAATAACGCCGAATTGCTTCGCAATTTCGTCGTTAGGAATTGATCGCACAACTTCAGTATGCTCCCTTCTCACTCTCTTGTTCTGTCTCGCACTCCAGGCGTTGTGCGATATCATCCCGCATTGGTGAGAAATGCGGATTAGCAGGATGCATCGCGCTTTTGCGGCTAATGCGGCATGGCTCAATGGTCCCCCTTAGCAAAGGGGGATCAAGGGGGATGTGCCCCATTTCACATGGCTCAATCCTTGGAGGCCAAGCGCTTCGTCCTCCAGGCAGCACATCCAATCGCCCAGCACCTCCCTTTCCCGCCGCCCTTGTGCCGCCGGTCTGTTGCGCATTACAATCATTGATACGCAGACGCCGCTGCGCCGGAGGTGCGTTTCATGGCCAAATTGCTTAACAGCGATAAAATCAAATCATCCGTGACCCCAGTGCTGCAGGGCCTGCTGGACGATGTGCTGCCCGCGGTGCAGACCGCGGGGTGCAAGCTTGAATCCGCAGTTCTGTTCGGCAGCGCCGCTTCCTCGGATTACGCGGCGGGGCGCTCCGACATCAATGTGTACCTGGTCACCGACTGCCTCACCCTGCCCCTGCTCAAGGCGCTGAACCCGGTTTTCAAAAAACACATCAAAAAACTCAAGTCCAATCCCGTGGTGCTGGACCGCGAGTACATTGCAGGCTCCACGGATGTGTTCCCCATGGAATTCCTGGAGTGGAAAGAGCAGAGCATAGTATTTTTCGGCGCGGACCCGCTCGAAAACCTGGAGATCAGCGCGGAAAACCTGCGGCTTTCCATCGAGGAAAACCTGCGCGGAAAGAGGCTGCGCATGATTCAGTCGTTCTTCGAGCTTGACCCGCGGCGGCGTCCCATGCAGCCGTTTCTGATGTCCGTGCTGCCGAATTTCCTTGTGGTGGCGCGCAACATTCTGCGCCTGCTGGATGTGGCGGTCTCGTCGGACAAGGCGGCCATGATCGGCGCGCTGGAGCGCAAAACCGGAGTCGAACTCAAAGCGTTCAAACGCCTGCTGCGGATCAGGCAGGACGGCATGAAGACGGGCGCGGACGAGGCGGAAATTCTGTTCAAGCAGTTTCTGGCCGAAATTGACGCGCTCATCGGTTTTATTGATCACTTCAAAACAAGCGGACGGGCTTCCTGATGCGCACGGCCCCGAATGCAAAATTCGTGATTGCGGCGCTCGCGCTGCTGTGCGCCGCGGCGCTTTTTTCAGGTTGTATGTTCCGGCCGGGTCCGCAAAAAGCCGAATACCCCGGCTACAGCAATTTCGTGAACGACACCGCGGACATGGTGTCCCCGGCCACGGAGCAGCAGTTGAACGCGCTGGCCGCGGACCTGGACCGGCAGACCGGCGCGCAGGTGGCCGTGCTCACCGTTCCCACCACTGAACCCGAAACACTGGAAAACTACGCTGTGGGCGTGTTTCAGAAATGGGGCGTCGGGCAGGCGAAGGAAGACAACGGCGTGCTGCTGCTGGTTGCGCCGGACAACCCCTCGAACAGCCGGATCCGCATTGAGGTGGGCTACGGCCTCGAAGGCGCGCTCACGGACATCGAGGCCAAGCACATCATCACGGATCTCATGGCCCCGGCGTGCAAGGCCGGTGACATGGACGCCTGCATCGCGCGCGGCGTGTTCGGCATCGTGGCCCAGGTCGCAACCGAATATGATCTCGCGCTCACGGCGGCGGGCGCGCTCGTTCCAAAAGATCAGGCCGGGGAACATGCCGGTGCGGCGCCGGAAACCGCGGCGGGGGCGGGGAACACCGAGTACAGCCAAACGGATTCCGGCGCAACCGAATCCCGGCCTCCCTCAATTTTCCAGCTCATCATCTACGGCGTGCTCGCCATCGGGGCGATCATCCTGTTTATAACGAATCCGCAACTGTTTTTATTGCTGCTGCTGTCCGGGCGCGGGGGTGGC
>JAGUYV010000482.1 GCA_020061125.1 bacterium
ACCCGCGCCGCGCCCTGCGCCTGGCCGCCGCGGGCCGCGCCAGTCCCATGGACGCGGGTCTGTGCGGCGATGCGCTATTCCTCGAAGCCGCGGGAATCGGTTTCCACGCCCGGGTTTTGCGCCTGTACAGCCGCTCCCGCACCAAAAGCCTGGCGCGCAGCATCTACTCCCTGGCCAGAACGGCCCTGGAAATGCAGCCCATCGAGGCTGCTCTCACAGTGGACGGCGCGCCGCAACGCCATGAGGCCGCTCAAATCACGGTCAGCAACCTGCCCCTTTACGGCACGAACTTCCGCCCCGCGCCGCACGCGCGCCCGGACGACGGGTATCTGGATGTGACCGTGGTTCCGCCCGCCCCGGCAAGCGCCCTGCCCGCTTTTGTTGCGGCCTTGCGCTCCGGCAATCTGCATGCTTTGCCGGGCGTGCGCTCGTTCCGGTGCCGCGAAATCCATATAAGCGCGCCCGGCCCTGAACCCCTGCACATGGACGCTGACGCGTCGCGCCACACGCCAGCGATGCTCCGCATCTGGCCCGCCGCCATAAATATCGTGCGGCCCTGCGCCGCGCCGCGCGCATAATTTCACACATTTTGTTTTTTCAATTTTTTTTCTGATTTCCTCTAAAGTTCTGATCCTTTTCATCCGATAACCCTAATGGAAAAATGTGCCAGTGAACCGGCATGAATCGGGCGGGAGCCTGCTTCATAGCCATTACTAAAAAGTTTTGCGCTTCACAAAGGAGGATGCAGACATGGAAACCACAGGAGTTGTTCAGGCTGCGCAGGGTGTTGTCAATCAGGCCAACAAAACCTCGACTCAAGAACCGGACTCCAGGGCCAGACAGGCGAAACAGGCGCAGGCCGCGGACACGGGAGTGAAACTGTCTCCCGAAGCCGCCAGGGAACTCAAGTCCCGGGTGGCCGAAATCCTTGCCGGCCTCAAGAAGAGCGGCGTGAGCCTGCCGGACAGGGAGGACGCGGCCGCACAGGCCGTGAACACTGCGCCGCGCGTGGACAGAACCAGCTACATTGATGTGCTCCACGATGTGCTGCTGGGCGAAACATCGGTGGACAAAATGACCTTCGGCGAGTTCGTGCAGGAATCCGCGAGCGGCGCTGTCATGCCCAAACTCCCGGCCTATCCGTTCGACCGCTCGTTCCTGCAGGTCAGTCTCCAGTATCTCAAGACCCTGGTGCAGGGAGAAGGCGCGCTGGACCAGCACCTGGCGCAGCGCATCCAGACCCAGCTCGAGGCCCTGGAAAAAGACGCGGAGCAATCATCGTCTTCACGGGTGTCCACGCTTTTCGAAGAAGTGATCTGATCACGCCTGGACATTTATTGGATATAGGCAACGCGATTTATTAAGCGCACAGAACGCGTTCTTTTTGATAATAGCCGTCGGCTTGCTCCGGCGGTTTTGTCTTTCAGTGATTGAAATAGTCCCGCGAATGAAAATTATTTTGTGGGCGGCTTTTCGGCATGGTGGAGCACTGCGATCAATGGAATTATTCATTTCTTTTGAGACGCCTTGCATTGATTAAGGCTGTTGATGCAAGGGAATATCGCCTTGACCCGGAATCACGGAACAGTTGGAAGATATATGCTGAATATTGTTCCGGTCCCCGGGATACTGTTGACATGCAGACTTCCCCCATGGTTTTGAACAATAAACCTGGAAATGAACAAACCGAGGCCGGTTCCCTGATCTTGAGGTTTTGTTGAATAAAACGGCTCGAATACTCTTTTGATGTGATTCTTCGGAATGCCATGCCCTGTATCGAATACCTTGATCACAGCGTATTGCTTCTCGATAGATTCACCGGCGAAAATTTTGCCGTTGATATTCTGCGTTTTTATCATCAGCTTTCCTCCATCCGGCATGGCGTGAATAGCGTTTTTACACAGATTCACAACGACCTGTTCAAGTAGATACTGATCGCCAAGGATGTGCAATGTATCTGGGGAGAGCGCCATGTTGAAACTGATCCCGCCGGGCACAGTTCTTTTCAGCATGCTTAGAGGTTTTTCAACAATGTCATTCACCGAAATGAGGGATTTTGAAAACTCCATCCCGCGCCCTAGCGATAGCAGGTGTCTGGCAAGATGCCGCGCGCGCGATGCGGCCGTAACAATTTCCTGAAGTTCCTCGAATCCCGGATGTCCTGGCTCCAACTGCTCAAAGGCGATAGCCGCGTTCCCCATGATAATGCCGATCATGTTGTTGAAATCGTGCAACAGTCCACTTTTCACTTGGCTCATGACCGCAACCGTGTCATCCCGGCTTATGCCCGAAATCCACAGAGAGCGCTTGCGGCTTTGGGCATCCAATACCGTGTCCATTCCGGATCATCCCCATTCATTCTGTAAAAAGGCGGCACAGGACTCTTAACGAACCTGTGCCGCATTGATCAAATCATGCTGTGACGCATGAGAAAGGGCCTGAATGTCATAAAAGCGTCCGCTCTCGCGGTGACTTTCATAACTTTTAGAACTCCCCAAAGTCCTCGTCGGTGAACGGGATGACGGTCTCGGCGCGCGGCCTTCCGGCCAGAGCGGGTTTTCTTGAATCCGGGCGGGCGCTTGCGCGCTTTGCGGGCAGTTGCGCTTTGGCCTGTCGCACGAGCTGATGCAGGATGCTGATGTCGAGACCCTGGAGCAACGATGCCGCGGAGTCTGCGGCCAGGGATTGCCGCGCGGCAACCTTGAAGTCCCCGACCATGTCCGAAAGCGCCTTTGCCTGGGAGGCGAGTTCTTCGGCCGCGCTCGCAGACTCTTCGGCATTGGAGGCGTTCGTTTGAGTGACCTTGTCCATCTGCCCCACGGCGATGTTGATTTGCTCGATGCCCTGCGACTGCTCTTTGGAAGCGGCGGCGATTTCGGACACCAGATTGTTGACCTTGGTGGCGGCATCGGCGATTTGAGCGAGGGCTCCGCCCACCTCGTCGGCGATGGCCACCCCGTTGTTGGAGTTTTGCGTGGATTCGGTGATGAGGTCAGCCGTGCTTTTTGCGGCTTCAGCGCTGCGCATGGCCAGGTTTCGCACCTCTTCGGCGACTACCGCGAACCCCTTTCCCGCCTCGCCCGCGCGCGCGGCTTCCACGGCAGCGTTCAACGCCAGCAGATTGGTCTGGAACGCTATTTCATCAATGGTCTTGACGATCTTCGCCGTCTCCTCGGACGATTTCTTGATGTCTGAAATGGCCCTGTTCATGCGTTCCATGGCCTGGTTTCCGTTGACGGTGCGTTCATTGGCCTCTTGGGCCAGCGCGCGCGCCTGATCCGCATTTCCGGCGTTTTGTTTCGTCATGCTGGCCATTTCTTCGAGGCTGCTGGAAATCTCTTCGAGTGAACTGGCCTGTTCTGATGTGCCCTCGGCCACGCCCTGGGCGCCTGCGCTGATCTGCTCTCCCGCGGCATTGATCTGCCCGACCGCTTCGGCCACCTGCGCCACAATGTCGTGAAGCGCTTTGATGGAATCGTTCAGGTTGGCCACAATGGCTCCGTACGCGCCCGCAAAGTCTCCGCTGATGTGGACCGTGAGATCCTTGTCCGCGAGTTTCTGGCACGCACCGGTGATTTCGTTCATCGTGGTTTCGATGTTGACCATGGCTGTGTTGAGGTTTTGCGCGATGGCGCCGAAATCCCCGGTGTACTTGCTTTCGATGCGGCGGGACAGATCGCCTTGCGCCAAGCCCTCGGCCACGGTGATGATGTCATTGAGGACATTCTTGCGATCTGTAATATCAAGCACGAACTCCACCGCGCCGATGATATCGCCGCGGTTGTCTTTGACCGGAGCGCCCGTGTACTCGATGATAATGTCCCGTCCACCTTGGTGAGTGACGGTTTCCGCGGAGAAAACGCCGTCGCGGGTCATGGCCTGGGAGCAGCGGCATTCGGCGGTGCGGCAGTGGGTCGTTTTGAACAGGTCATAGCACTTGCGGCCGATGCAATCGTCCTGCCGCAGCCCGAGCACATTCGCGCCCGCGAGATTCATGTAGCGCACGGTGAAGCTTTTGTCTATCGCCATGATTGGCGTTGGAAGGTTTTGGAGATATTCGACTTTTTCCGAGGCGTCGTCCATGGCGCGCCGAGTTTCGGAGATGTCAACGACATATTCGAGAGCGCCGACGATTGCGCCTGCGGCGTCTTTGACGGGCATGCCCGTATACTGGATGGGCATATTTACGCCGTCCGGGGCCGCCACGGTCTGGCCCGTAAAAACGCCGTCGCGGCGCATGGCTTGGTCGCAGCGGCATTCGGCGCTCCGGCAGTGGGGCGTCTTGAACAGCTCGTAACACTTGCGGCCCGCGCATTGCTCCAAACTCATATTCAGCAGCGCCGCGCCAGCGGGGTTGATGTAGGTGACTTTGAATTCCCGGTCAATTGCCATTACCGGGGTGGGCAGCATCTCGATGTACTGCTCTTTGAGCGTGTCTTTCACTGTTCCTTGCACTCCGTCACCTGTTGCGGCGTTAACGGGTTTGCTGGTCATTTTCTGTCTCCTTTAACATTTTTGAATTATGTTGTCCTCCAGGCCGCTTGCCTGACATAGCATTCCGGATGAACGAAATAATCTTCGACATTTCCAAGACGCTGATGGTTCACAAGCGTCTGCAAGCGCTATCTCCCCTTCGTCAGACCCCGCGACAGGTTCTGGCCTTTCATTAGTTTGCCAGTCCTTCCATCACATGGAGCTTTGATTTGCCCGCTTCATAATGCTATGGTTTTGCGTTGCTGTCTCTTATTGTCCCGTGTTGCCGTCCGAATGATGCCGCAGCACAACTAACAGCTCCTCTACAGTAAATGGCTTAAGAAGAAACGAGCTGTGCGGAGGCGGATGCTTTTCGTGCCTCAAGCTCGCCTCATGAGACGCGGAACAGAATATGATTGGCACATTATGCAAACTGACGGTCTCTCTGATTGCTTTCATCGCTGACCACCCATCCATTTCGGGCAGATTCACATCCATGAGAATCACATCGGGATAGACATTCCGCGCAGTTTCCACTGCGGATGTACCAGTCGCCGCCTCGAACACCGTGTAGCCGGCCACCTTCGCAATTTCACGCAGCAGGCATCTCAAGTCTTCTTCATCTTCCACGATTAAAAGTTTCATGATCTTATCTGTTTCTCTTTTTGTATGTTCAGTTATTTACCAGGACGAAACAAAGTAAGGAGACAGACTATTGGCAAGGACTTCAGAAACAAATAGTCCGGATCGGCCTGTAGCACTACTTTTGTTCTCCTTAGCAAGAGTTCGGCCGTGCATTCGACAATCCGGCGGTTATTAATCGTGTTCATCGTTATGATTGCTATCAACGCATCACTTTTTGCCGAACTGATATGGGCGCATAACATGCAACTCTATTTTTAGTGTAGGGACGCTTAAATCGTGAGCACAATGCTTGATTTATACTTGGATAACCCTAGCCTTATGTCAGTAGGCAAGCGTGAAAATCTGGAGCATGCGAGTGATGCATCAGGTATGCTTCGAGCATTGATTGCATGAAATATTACTGTAACAGAGCCGGTTTTTATCCATCAGAGAAGATTTGCTAGAGGCACTGCCAAGCCTGCCGCATGGATTAAGTCATAGAGGAAAGGTAAGTTTTCAGATTGATGTTTCGGTCCGTAAGGCCGAGTTTTTTGCGGATGGTGTTCCTGTGAAACTCTACGGTGCGAAGTGATACATTCATTTCAGATGCGATTTTTTTGCTGTAATATCCCTGTTTGATGTAATTTGCGACCTGGACTTCGGTCGGGCTAAGGCATAGTAGCTTTTCAGCAACTTTCCGGCCATGAGGCCTAGACATTTCTGCGAAAGCCGCTTCCAGAGCATTGATGTGTTCTTCCTGGAGCTTGTCCAGTTTTGTCCTTCTCATCCGATCAAGAAATGGCATGATCAGGGTGTTCAAACTCTCTGAAAACCCTGCCTCCATGTCATTCTTTTCCCTGTCACGATGTTCGGCCAGAACCTTGAGCGCCGTGATCATCTCTTCAAGACGAATGGATTCCTCGCGCAACTTCTTTTCGTTCTCCCTGATCGCTTCGTCCGCCTTCTTTTTCTCCGTGATGTCCCGAATCACGCTCACGACGAGACTAACCTCGCCGTATTCATCGCGTATCACTTTAACCGTTTGAGCAGTTGGGAAAACCGTGCCGTCCTTTCGCCTCATATTCAATTCCATGCGGAACACATCGTCTGCGTCAATCGCAGCAATGAGCTTTTTCACATAATCGCCGTATGACCTTCTGGTGACATGGATAAATGCCGTATTTCTACCTATCATCCCTGCTCTGTCATATCCGAAGATATTTTCCGCTGCGGCATTGCATGAAATGATTTTTCTCGTCCTTGCTTCAATTATGAAAACCGCTTCATCAAGACTGGCGTAAACGATTTCAAGCAAATGCGTATGATATTCCAGTTGCTTTTCGAGGTTCTTGCGCTCGGTGACATCAATCTCGACACCGACGATTCCGGCAATATTTTCAGCTTCGTAAATAGGAGAAGCAAAGACATTAAAAATCCTGCCTTTAGATTCAATTTCACCGGCAACCGATTCTCCTGACAAAACCCTATGAAATACCGATTCAGCATCTGTGACATCCCCGTCGCTCTCCCTGACCGCCAAGCTTCCGAACAACTCGAAGGCTGAACAACCAACGATGTGACCGCGCTCCATTCCCGATTCATAAATCCACTTGCCTTCGTGTGTTATGAAGGTGCCCTTTTCATCCGTGGCAAAAATGATGACGGGCAAGCTGTTCAGCACGGCGCGAAGCCATTTCTCCGATTGTTGCAGTTCTATCTCCGTAGCGCGACGCTCGAGACATTCCTGTTCGAGTCTTTCAATCTTTTTCTCCAAAGTGTCGTTTCGCTCTTTCAACCATGTTTCAAATTTCGGAATCAGTTTCTGAAATAAAACTGTCGCATCCGCATCTATAAAAGCGCTGGCAATATCCACGAAAGTTATGATAGCGCCTTCGACGTCTCCTGATTCTGCCTCGATGGGAACAGCGCTGGTTTTCAACCATAACACAGAGCCATCCGGCCGATTGACCCCGGCAATGGTTTGCATCAGCTTGTTTTCTCGCAACGCCCTTGCGCCAGCCCTCTCCTGCGGCGGCATTACCGTCCCGTCCGGTTTCACAAGATCGAAATCCTTCTCGAACACATTCCGCTTCCTCATCTCTTCGCAGGAAAGGCATAACAGACGCTCCGCGGCGGGGTTGGCCATGTGAATACCGCCGTCTGGAGTCACAAAGATTACTCCTTCCTGCATATGCTCGAAAAGTGTAGCCAGAACCCGAATGTTCATAATCAGTTCAACTCACATATATAAAATGGAATTATTTCAAATCATGATAACCTTTTACTGCATGGAAATCAATCTGACAGCGCTTGTGATCAGCGTCAAAATATGGCAAGAGTTGCTCTCATTTGCGCGACATTGTTTTATGGAATCGTGCGCGGTCATGCCAAGCGCGGGAAATCGGCTATAATAATAAAGTGCGCGCCCTCTGGCGCGGCTTCATCTTTTCGGGAGACATTTCATGCACGAAGTCATTGTGAACGGCATCCCGGTGGGAAACGGAAACCCGTTCCTGCTGGTGGCCGGCCCCTGCGTTATCGAATCCGAAAAAATGTGCCTGGACATTGCGCGCCGGGTGCGCGACATCTGCGGAGAACTTGAGATCAGTTTCATCTTCAAGGCATCGTTCGACAAGGCCAACCGCTCCTCGATCAATTCGTATCGCGGGCCGGGCCGCGACCAGGGCCTGCGAATCATGGAGAAAATCCGGGACAAGGCCGGAGTGGGCATCCAGTCCGATGTGCATTCCTTGGAAGACATCGAGGAGTTCGCGCCTGTTCTCGATGTGCTGCAGATTCCCGCGTTCCTGTGCCGGCAGACGGACCTTGTGCTGGCCGCGGCCGAGACGGGCAAAACCGTGAACATCAAGAAGGGCCAGTTCCTGGCCCCGTGGGATGTGCGCAACATCATTGACAAGATCACGAGCGCAGGCAACCGGAGCATCATCATCACCGAACGCGGCACAAGTTTCGGGTACAACAACCTTGTGGTGGATTTCAAGGGTCTGCCCATCATCCGGCAGTTCGGCTATCCCGTGTGCTTCGACGCCACGCACAGCGTACAGCTTCCGGGCGGCGCGGGCACCAGCTCCGGCGGCCAGCGCGAGTTCGTGCCGCACCTGGTGCGCGCAGCCATGGCCGTGGGCGTGGACGCGCTTTTCATGGAAGTGCACGAAGACCCGGACCACGCCCTGTCCGACGGTCCCAACATGGTCACGCCCGAAGACCTGTACCTTATTCTGAAAAACGCTAAACTGTTGGATAAACTGGTCAAGAAAAAGATGATGATATGAGACAAGCCAGGAAGACCGGATCCTTGAACAAAAAACTTTGTGTTTTGGCGTTCGCGCTGGCCGCGGCGCTCGCCGCCGGGTGCGGAGGAGGAGGAGGCGGCGGATCGTCAACGCCCGCCCCGGTAACCCCCACAGGGGACATGTTCCTTATTGTCACGGAGCCTGCTTCAAGCGGAAAAATCTACAGCGCCTCTTCCGTCACCGTGCAGGGGCAGGCCCTGGCCGGCTCCACAGTCACGGTCAACGGCTCGCAGGTCACGCTCAATTCCGACGGCTCGTTCTCCAGGGCCGTGTCCCTGTCCACCACCTCGAACCCCACCACCATCACCATAGCGGGAACCGGGAACGGAACCACATACACTGTGTCCCGGCAGGTTTACTACCAGAACCAGAGCCGCTGCACCCTGGTGTACGCGGCCAAAGACCCGTCATCGGGACGGGATCGGATCTACGACTACGATCCGGCGATCCCCGGGTCGGCGCGCGCCATCAGCCCGGACACCGCCAATGCCGTGGACAGTTCCCCGGCGTTGAGTCCTGACCGCACAGTGGTGATGTTCGTCCGTGACATCAACGGAACCCAGAGCCTGATGAAAAGCTCATGCGCTGACAGCAGCATTAACGCAGCCATCGCCACCGGCGCGCGCTATTCGGCGCCCTCATGGTCACCTAATGGTTTCGATGTGGCGTTTTCCTCGGATGCCGCAGGCAATTACGAAGTTTATATCATGTCCAACAGCGGCGCAGGACTGCGGCGCGTTACCACGCACGCCGCGCTGGACGACTCGCCTGTGTTCACGGCCGACGGCGCGACACTGGTTTTCTCTTCGAACCGCGACCCTGCGGGCGGCGCGGGCGTAGCCCAGAAATCGCAGCTCTGGAAAGTCTCCCTAAGCCCTGTCACCGGAACTCCCGCCCTGCTCTACAACGCCGCGGCAGGCCAGGGTCCCACATGCCCGCAGGGCGCGGGCAACTGCTCCGCGCTCAACCCCGATCTCAACACCTCGGATCAGCTCGTGTTCCAGTTCGAATCCTCGTGCGGAACAACAGACGGCGGCACCGGCGCGCCTGCGGCCACATGCAACAACCTCTACACCATGCCCATGAACACGCCCACGGCCATCACGCGCATTGACTGGAGCGCGAACAATTATCACACGCGCCCCCGCTGGAACACCGCGGGCAACGCCATCGTGTTCCTGCGCACAGCGGCCACCGGGGTGACCTCCGTGATGCAGGCCTCCATCACCGGCGGCGTGCCCGGCGCTGTCTCCGAAACCGGCCTCACGGAATGCTCCGGCCCGGACTGGTAAATCGCCTTACGGTGCCATGCTGAATTTGAATTATTTGTTAGCGTGTATGGTATTTGCGCGCCAGACTGAATTCACAGGATAATTCCATGCAAATCATTTCTCTCCGCGTCTCCGCGCTTCCGCGGTGTCCTTTGAATTGCTTACGCGGACTCACGGAACCGGCTATTCCTCGTATGGGAAAAGCTCACCGGACAGGTAGCGCTCGCCGGTGTCGCAGATGACGGTCACGATGAGCCTGCCTTCATTTTCCTCGCGTGCGGCCACCTGGAGCGCTGCATGCACATTCGCGCCAGAAGACACGCCGCCGAGAATGCCTTCTTCTCTTGCGAGACGGCGCGCCGCGGCCATGGCTTCGTCATTGGTCACCTGGATGATTTCGTCAATGATTCCCGTGTTCAGAACCGCGGGCACAAACCCCGCGCCGATGCCCTGAATTTTGTGCGGCCCGGGCTGTCCCCCGCTCAACACCGGCGAATGCACAGGCTCAACGGCCACGGCCTTGAATGACGGCTTGCGCGGTTTGATGACTTCGCTCACACCCGTGATGGTGCCGCCCGTGCCCACGCCCGAAACGAAGATGTCCACTCCGCCGTCCGTGTCGCGCCAGATTTCCTCGGCCGTGGTCAGCCGGTGGATTTCGGGATTGGCCGGGTTCTCGAACTGCTGGGGCATGAAGCTGTCCGGTGTCTCATCAAGAATTTCATTGGCCCTGGCGATGGCGCCCTTCATGCCTTTGGGGCCTTCGGTGAGCACGAGCTGCGCGCCCAGCGCCTTGAGAATCTTTCGCCGCTCCAGGGACATTGTCTCTGGCATGGTGAGGATGAGCCTGTACCCGCGCGCGGCGCACACCATGGCCAGGGCGATGCCCGTGTTGCCGCTGGTCGGCTCCACAATGGTTGTTTTGCCGGGTGCGATGCATCCGCTTTTTTCCGCGGACAGAATCATGTTGTTGCCGATGCGGTCCTTGACCGAACTCATGGGGTTGAAGGATTCGAGCTTGGCCGCCACACGGCCCGGCAGATCCGCGGCGATCCGGTTCAGCCGCACCAGGGGCGTATTGCCAATAAGGTCCGTTATACTGTTTGCGATGCTGGCCATGCGTCATTCCCCCTTGCCGCCGTTGCCGTTCGGGTCCCAGTTGACCACGCAGTGTTTGGGCGGATTCAAGAATACCTTGCTGTAGGGCGGCACCGAGTGTGTGAGCCACACATTACCGCCGATGATGCTGTGATGCCCGATCACGGTGTCGCCGCCAAGAATGGTTGCGCCCGCGTAAATGGTGACGCTGTCCTCAATGTCGGGGTGGCGTTTCACGCCCTTGACCGGGTTGCCGCTCTCGTCTCGCGCGAAGCTCAAGGCGCCCAGGGTCACGCCCTGGTAAAGCTTGACATTTTCTCCGATGCGGCAGGTTTCGCCGATGACCACGCCCGTGCCGTGGTCAATGAAAAAGCCCTTGCCGATGGACGCGCCGGGGTGGATGTCAATGCCGGTGCGGTGGTGCGCGCGCTCGCTCATGATGCGCGGTATCAGCGGAACGCCGTGCAAATACAGTTCGTGTGCGATGCGGTGCGTGGCCACGGCCTCTATGCCCGGATAGCTCAACACAATCTCGTTCACGGAAACCGCGGCGGGGTCGCCCTGGTATGCGGCGCGCACATCGGTCATGAGCACGGCGTGGATGTCCGGGAGCTGTTCGAGCAGATGGATGACCGTGTCCGCGGCCATGGTTTCACAGTCGCAGCCTCCGTCGCACAGGCCGATGTCGCAGCGGTGCCGGAACGCGAATTCCAGCAGCTTTCCGAGAATGGCCGCAGCGTGCCGCATGTGGTTGCCCACGAAAAGGGACACATCGCAGGTGTCGAACTGCTCACGCGCATAACATCCCGGAAACAGGACTTCGAGCAGCGAGTCCAAAGCCTCGTATGCGGACTTGCGCGTGCTCATGTTCACGCGGCCGTCCTTGGAGCACAGGTTGCACGCGCCGCCCAGGGTTTCGGACATCTGATCGCACAGGTCCGGCAGTCCGCGGTTAATCCAGTCGTTGAGTTTTTTCATGTCAGTCAGGTCCCATCCGCTGCGCGCTTTCAATGCGCGCAGCCGCGCCCTTACAGTTAATATAGTACCACAATGTGGTTTTTTGTTTCAGCAGAAAATAAAGAATCGCCCGCGCGGCTTAATACACATCCCCGCCCACGAACGGCGACATTTTGCGCAGCCGGTCAATGATGGGCGGCACTTGCTCGATTACATAATCAATCTCCTGTTCGGTGTTGTACCGGGAGAGCGAGAAGCGCGTGGAGCCGTGTACGGCTGTGAACGGCACGCCCAGGGCGCGGATCACATGGGATGGCTCCAGGGAGCCTGATGTGCAAGCCGAGCCGGAAGACGCGGCAATACCCACGGCGTCCATGAGCAGCAGAATGGCTTCGCCTTCGATGAACTCGAAACTGATGTTGGAGGTGTTGGGCAGGCGCAGGACTTTGTGGCCGTTTCGCCGCGCGTCCGGGCACTGCTCGATCAGCGCGTTTTCGAGCTTGTCGCGCAGGGCCTTGACGCGCGTGTTTTCGTCGTCCATGTATTTTGCGGCCAGTTCCGCGGCTACGCCCAGTCCCACGATATAGGGCACATTATGGGTTCCGGCCCGGCGGCCGTGTTCCTGGTGGCCTCCGAGCATGAACGGCTTGAGCGGCGTGCGGCGGCGCACGAACATGGCGCCGATACCCTTGGGCGTGTGCAACTTGTGGCCGGACAGCGCCAGCATACTTACCGGAGTCTTCTTCACATCAATGGGGATTTTGCCGACAGCCTGCACAGCGTCTGTGTGGAAGGACACGCCCTTTTCCGCACAGATTTCCGCAATCTCCTGTATCGGAAAAATGACTCCGGTTTCGTTGTTGGCCCACATGGCGCTGACGATGGCGGTTTCATCTGTGATGGCGGCGCGCAGTTCGTCGAGATTCAGCAGGCCGTCGCCATCCACGAAAAGCTGCGTGACGCGCGCGCCTCGCGAACCCAGATATGCGGCCACTTCGAGCACGGCTGGGTGTTCAACTTTGGTGGTGACGATGTGCCTTCTTCCGGGCTGGGCCAGGAGCGAGCCGCGAAGCGCCCAGTTGTTGCTCTCCGTGCCGCAGCTTGTGAAAGTGATTTCGTCCGGCTCGGCGTTGATGAGCGCGGCCAGTTGCTCCCGCGCCCTGTCGAGATACTTTTTCACGCGGCCGCCGATGGTGTGCATGGAGGACGGATTGCCGTATTCGGTGGTGAAAAACGGCTGCATGGCCTCGGCCACTTCGGGCGCGATGGGCGTGGTGGCGTTGTTGTCGAGGTACACTTCCTTCATGGCAATCACCCCTCTCCCTGCTGCACGGTGATGTCCGGGTCCACTTCCTGCCGCAGGCGGGACTGCACTACATCGCGCAGGGTGGTCTCGGAGATGGCGCAACTTGCGCACGCCCCACGCAGGGCCACGATGACCACGGTTCCGTCTATGTCCAGCAGTTCCACATCACCGCCGTCCCGTTGAAGGGCCGGGCGGATTTTCGAGTCAATGATTTCCTGTATCAGCGCGATGCGTTGCAGATTGGTGAGTTTCTTTTTGGGAGGCGCGGCCACGCCGCCCGCGGCCATGTCCCCGCGCACGCGGGCGATAATTTTTTCAATGTCCGGGATGCACTCGCCGCAGCCGCCCCCGGCCTTGATGTAATGCGTCACATCATCAGCTTCTTTGAGGTCGTTCTCGCGCACCACGCGCTCGATGGCCTCTTCGGTCACGCCGAAGCACTTGCACACGATGTCCTCGTTCACGGCCTTCTGGCCTTTTTTGCCGGTGCGGAAATTGTCCACCGCGGCTTCGAGCGCCTCGCGGCCCATGACCGAGCAGTGCATTTTTTCATCCGGAAGCCCGCCGAGAAATTCGGCGATGTCCTGATTTGTGATTTGAAGCGCCTCTTCGAGTGTCTTTCCCACAACCATCTCGGTGAGAGCGGAGGAAGAGGCGATGGCGCTGGCGCAGCCGAAGGTCTTGAACTGCGCGTCAACGATCTTCTCCTTGTTATCATCAAGCTTGAAGGTGAAGGTGAGCGCGTCTCCGCAGGCCAGGGATCCGACTTCCCCGGTGCCGTCGGCATTCTCTATAATGCCCACATTGCGCGGATTGAAAAAATGATCCTTTACTTTGTCGGTATAATCCCACATGGATTTCCACCTCGATTCCGTGCGGTCCTGAAAAGGGACGCCCCCACAATCTGGCGCCCCCGGAATCCGCTTTAAGGATATTGTTATAATAGCAGCCGCCGCAACATCAGACCATGCGGTTTTCGATGCCCGGCAGCGGGGTGAAGGTGCGCTGGCCCATTTCCTGGTCGAGCATCCACAGGCCGGGTCCGTCGTCCTTCACGATGTTGAGCTGCTTGATGACCTCGACAACCTGGTTTTCCTCCTCCACCTGTTCGTCCACGAACCACTGGAGGAAACTCTCGGTGGCTTTGTCTTTTTCTTTCTGGGCCAGATCCACAAGATCATTAATGCAGGCCGTGATGTGCCGCTCGTGATCCAGCGCCTGCTTGAAGATGTCGGCGGCGCCCTTAAAGTCCCGGGGCGGCTTCTGGAGTTCGGGCACAAGGGGTTGTCCATTGTGCTCGATAATGTACTGATAAATCTTCATGGCGTGGGAATCCTCTTCCCTGGCCTGCATGCGCATCCATGTGGCGAACCCATTGAGATTCTGGTCCGACAGATACGCGCTCATGGCGAGATAGAGGTAACCCGAATACAACTCTTCCTGAATCTGCTTGTTCAGAGCCTTGAGCATTTTTTTTGAGAGCATAATCATCGCCTCCTTGACATGGAACAAGCGTGCGGGCGCAAATTGTTCCTTGACAGCTTTGAATTCACCAGAAGACATTGTAACACGAAAAGCATGCGCGGCGCTCATGCTGCTTGAAACATTGGTGGACGCACCGGAAAACACAGGCTTTTCAAGGGAATAGATTATGCGGCGTACCAGGCGCATATTTTTCGCACGGCCGCAATCACATCCCGCACATCGTCGTCCGTCATGGCCGGGAACAGGGGCAGTGTGATGAGGGAAGCGCCCGCACTCTCGCATTCGGGAAGCATGCCCGGCCCCGTTCCGAACGCCTGGCGGAAATAGGTGTGAAGATGCGCGGGCTTGTAATGCACATTGGCGGCGATGTTCTCCGCGCGCAACGCGGCCAGCAGGCGGTCGCGGTCCACCCGGAACCCTTCGGGCCTGACCCGGATCACATACAGGTGATGCGCGGACTGCGATTGCGGCGTTTCGCGGCACAGAATCAACTGGTCCATGCCGCGGAATTCGCTGTCGTAAAGCGACACGATCTCGCGGCGGCGCGCCAGAAACGCGTCCAGCTTTTTCAACTGCACGAGGCCGAGCGCGGCCTGAATGTCGGTGACATTGTATTTGAATCCCAGATCGGAGACATCGTATTCCCAGGGCTTGTCCGAAGAGGCGCGGCTCCAGGCGTCGCGGGCCACGCCGAAAAAGCGGCGCGTGCGCATGGTGCGCGCCAGGG
>JAGUYV010000061.1 GCA_020061125.1 bacterium
CGCGCGCGCAGCCGCGGCCAAGGCGCCCGTGTGCAATCCCCACGCCACGGATACGCTCTATACCATCGGCTACGCGCACCTCGACACCCAGTGGCGATGGACTTTTCAGGATTCCATTTATTATTACATCGTCAACACCATGCGCGACAACTTCAAGCTCTTCGAGAAGTATCCGGGCTACACCTTCAACTTCACCGGATCCAAGCGCTACATCATGATGAAGGAGTATTACCCGGCGGATTACGAGAAGGTCAAGGAGTATGTGGCCAAGGGCCGGTGGATCGTATCCGGCTCGTCCGTGGATGAAAACGACGCCAATGTGCCGTCCACGGAGTCGCTGGTGCGCAATGTGCTTTACGGCAACATGTTTTTCAAACAGGAATTCGGGGAGGTCAGCGAGGATTACATGCTGCCCGACTGCTTCGGGTTTCCCGCGTTTGTGCCGTCGGTTCTGGCGCATGCCGGGGTCAAGGGATTCTCGACCCAGAAGCTGACCTGGCGCTCGGCTGTGGGCATTCCGTTCAATGTGGGCAAGTGGAGCGGCCCTGACGGCCGTTTCGTGGTGGGCGCGCTCAACCCTGGCGCGTATGTGAGCAAGCTGCGCAACGATTTGAGCCACGACGGCGAATGGCTGGCCCGAACCCGAGCCATGGGCAAACAGACCGGTTTCTTCGCGGATTTCAAATATTTTGGAGTCGGCGATCAGGGCGGCGCGCCCGATGACGAGTCCGCGGCATGGATGCAGAAGTCCCTGGACGGAGACGGACCTCTGTGCGTGCGCGCGGCCGGTTCCGACGATATCTTCCAGGAAGTGCGTCCGGAAAACATCAGCAAAATGACCGAGCACAAAGGCGACATGCTGCTCATCGAGCACTCGGCCGGATCGCTCACCTCGCAGGCGTATGTGAAGCGCTGGAACCGCAAGAGCGAGCTTCTGGCCGACGATGCGGAACGCGCGTCGCTCATGGCGCACTGGCTCGGGGCCATCCCGTATCCCGCCCTGCGGCTGCGCGACATCTGGTATCTGATTCTGGGCACGCAGATGCACGACATTCTGCCCGGAACCTCCATTCCCAAGGCTTACGAATTTTCATGGAACGACGCTGTGCTGGCGCTGAACAAGGCCGCGGACATCCTTACGGGCGCCGTGGGCGCGGCGGCTTCGCAGCTCGACACCACCGCGCAGGGGGTTCCCGTTGTGGTGTACAACCCCTTGAGCGCGGAGCGCGAGGATCTGGCGCGCGCCACGGTGCGGTTCGGCGACAAAGCGCCCGCCGCGGTGCGCGTGTTCGCTCCCGATGGAACCGAGGTTCCAGCGCAGATTCTCAAGACTGACGGCGCCACTGTGGAGGCCCTGTTCCTGGCGCGCGTGCCGTCCGTGGGTTTGGCCGTGTACGACATTCGGCCCGCGGACGCGCCTGCTGCTTTGAACACCGGGTTGTCCGTGACCGATAAATCTTTGGAAAGCGGCAGATTCCGTGTGGCTCTGGACGCCAACGGAGATGTTGCCAGCGTGTTCGACAAGGCCGCGGGCCGAGAAGTCCTGTCCGCGCCCGCCCGCCTGGAACTCATGGCCGATTCCCCGAACGCATATCCCGCGTGGAACATTGACTGGGACGACTGGAAGCTGCCCCCGCGCGCGGTTGTCAAAGGCCCGGCCAAGGTGCGCGTGGCCGAGAACGGCCCTGCGCGCGTGGCTATCGAAGTGACCCGCGTGCTCGACGGCTCCACTTTCACGCAAACCATCAGCCTGGCCGCGGGCAGTCCCGGAGATCGCATCGAATTCGACACCGCGCTCGACTGGCGCACCCAGGGCGCGTGCCTCAAGGCCGCGTTCCCGCTCACCGTGGCGCGGGACCGCGCCAGCTACAACCTCGAACTCGGCGTGATCGAGCGCGAAAACAACAACGAGAAAAAATACGAGGTGCCCCACCACCAGTGGTTCGATCTCACGGACGCTTCCGGCGATTACGGCGTGGCCATCCTCGAGGACAGCAAGTACGCCTCGGACAAACCCTCTGACAACACTGTGCGCCTCACCCTGGTGCGCACGCCCGATTGCACTTCATACTGCGACCAGGCCACGCAGGATCTGGGCCGGCACCGCATCCTGTACGCCATGGCGCCGCACGCCGGGGACTGGCGCGACGGGCATGCGCACTGGCAGGGCCTTCGCGTGAACCAGCCCCTGGCCGCTTTCGCGGTTGACAGACACGCAGGGGCGCTGGGCCGCTCCTTTTCGCTCCTGTCGGTCAACACCCCGCAGGTGGCCGTGCGCGCCGCCAAAAAGGCCGAGGAGTCCGACTGGATCATCGTGCGCCTTCAGGAACTGCACGGCAAACCCGCGCCCGGCGTGGCCGTGCGCTTCGCCGCGCCCGTGACCGCCGCAAAAGAGGTTGACGGACAGGAGAGGGAAATCGGCGCGGCAGCCATCAAAGACGGCGCGCTGGTTGCGGATCTTGAACCCTTTATCATGCGCGCTTTCGCTGTAAAGATTGGCGCGCCCGCAACTCCTGCCGCAGCGCCCGCGTCCACGCCTCTGGCGCTGGCTTTCGATATCGCCGCAGCCACCAGGGACGGGGAGAAAACCGAAACCGGGTTCGACGGCATCGGGCACTCCTATTCCGCGGACGAAATGCCGCGGGAGATCGTTTCGGGCGGCGTCCGGTTCGCCATGGCCCAGGGCGGCGCGGACAAGCCAAGCGCACTGGCCTGCAAAGGACAGAAGCTGGCGTTGCCAAAGGGCAAGTTCGCGAAACTCTACATACTGGCCGCGGCCACGGAAAACGACCTGTCCGGCGCATTCAGGGCGGGAGACGCAGAAACCGTTCTCGGTGTGCAGAAATGGAACGGATACATCGGACAGTGGGACAACCGCATCTGGAAAAACGAACGCGAGATCATGGGCCTGCGCCCGGCGTTCACAAGGCGCGACCCCGTGGCCTGGTTCGCCTCGCACCTGCACAACCGCTACGGAACCAACATCGCATACAACTATACCTACCTATACAGATACGCCATTGACATCCCTGACGGCGCGACGCATGTGACGCTGCCCGACGACGAGCGCATCCGCATCTTCGCGGCCACGGCCGTGGCCGGTCCCGTGGACGGCGCAAAGCCCGCGCACCTGCTCTATGACGATTTCGATGTGCCCGTGGATTATCCCGTTCTGTCACCCGCACAGGGCAAATACGACGATTCCGTGTTCGTGCACATCCATCACCCCTGGTATTCTTCTTATGATGAAATCCGGTACAACACCGACCAGAGCGATCTTACGCACAGGTCACCGGTGTACCGCTCGCCCATCCTCGTGAATGACCGCACAGTGATTAAGGCGCGCGCTTACGGGGCAGGGGGCCGCGAAGGCCTGCTGGTGACCGGGGAGTACGAGATTAACGATGTCACGCCTCCGGGCGTCAAGCGTGTGGAAGCCTACGACCTGGCGCCCGCGGCCGTGGTGCGGTTTACCGAGCCGGTGGACAAAGCGTCCGCGGAAAAAGCCGCGAATTATTCCCTGTCTGGCGGCATTGCCGTGTCAGCCGCAGCCGCGGCCCCGGACGGCCTGTCCGCAAACCTGGCCCTGTCCGCCACGCCCATCATGGACACGGATTACACGCTGACCGTCAAGGGGCTGAAGGACAAGTCGCGCAACGGCAACATCCTCAAGGATTCCGCACAGTTCCGGTTCAAGGCGCTCGGCCCGGCTTACAACCTGAAGATCCGCACCAAGGATCTGAACTACAGCCTGGGCATTCCCGGCATCAGCAGCAACTATGCCCTGGTGGGCAACCCCGCCGCCGCGCCGGGACGCTTCGGCCTGGCCCTGCGGCTCAAAGGCGACGGGGACTGCGTGGTCATCAATGATCGCCCGGAACTCAATCCCGTGAACGCCATCACCCTCACGGCCTGGGTCAACGCGCGGGACTGGGACACCAACCGCCGCATTCTTCAAAAAGGTGATGAAGACAACCAGTACCGCCTACTGGCCGAGAACGGACAACTCGTGTTCCATCTGGCCGGCGTGGGGCAAATCAGCGGACCTCTGCCGTCCGCGCGCGAATGGCATCATGTGGCCGCCACCTATGACGGATCGGTCATGCGCCTGTTCGTAGACGGCAAGATTATCGCCGAGCAGTCCGCGGGCGGCGCTATCTCCGTGAGCGGCAGCGCCCTGCACATCGGCGCCAAGCACAGGGACGCGGGCGCCGGGGATTTCTTCAAGGGCGACCTGGACAAGATCATGATCTGGAGCGCGGCCCTGCCGCCCGAGCACATTGCAGCCCTGGCCGAGGAGAAGCCCGCGCAATAGGAAGAGGGAGCGTGGCCGGTTCCTGCCGGTATTTTGTTACAATGAACGGATAACATACCGCGCGATCCGGGGCTTTACATTCTGTGCGCCGGACCGTTCAAATACACCGAAGGGCCACAAAACAATTGGAGGGAAACGCATGAACAAGTTTCTGGTAATGCTGCTGGCGGGATTGATCATTTCTCCGTGCGGACTCACGGGATGCAATGCGGCCAAGGACAAGAAGGCGGACAAGCCCGCCGCTACGGACAAGGCGGACGACAAGAAAGCCAAGGGCGCGGAAGCCGCCAAAGAAGAAGCCCCCAAACAGGCGGAAAAAGACACCGCCAGCTCCGAAAAAGCCGAAGCCGCTCTGAAAACCTTTGGCGCGGATTTCTGCAAGGGCATCAAAGAGAATCCGAATTCCTTCAGCCAGTTTCTGGCGCTGCGTCCGCTCATGCGCATGGGCCTCGAGCTGGAATTCTCCAAAGATCCCGAAAGTGAAGAGCTTGTCAAAGCCATGGACATGGAGAAACTCGTGGACATGGGCATCAAGCAGAGCGGCATTGAACAAATGGAATTCCCCATGATGAACGACATCGGCTCCTGCGAGACCGAGCAGGACAAAATGCTCGCCTGCGAGGAGATCGGCAAGATCCTCAACACCAAGGGCATGATGGGCGAAGACCTCATCCCCGAGGAAGTCACCAAGAAAGTCCTCGACGCATACAAAATCACGGAATGCGGGTCCATCGCGCTCAAGGGCGACGACGGCGTGATCAATCTGGGGCTTCTGTTTGTGGAAGATGCCTGGAAGATCATAACCATCTGGGACTGACATCGCACCGCACCCTGAAGAGCTTGCCTCGTGCAGCCCCCGCGGCATGGGCCGCGGGGGCTGTTTGCAGGCGCATTCCGCCATTAAAATATAGCGCACCATTCGTGCGCGGAGCGCTGGAGCATGCGCGAGTTCAACTTCACCTGGCGGTTCCCGGCGTCGCCCGTGGAAACCTTTGATGTAACCACGCGGGACTTCGAGGGCCTCGAAAAATACATCCCCAACATCGCCAGCATACAGGTGCGCGAGCGCGCCGACATGGAAGACGGGCGCGTGCGGTTTCTGTTGCGCTTCAGCGGCGAGGGCGCCATCCCGTCCATCGCAAGACCTGTGATCAGGCCCGACATGGTGCGCTGGGACGAAGAACTGCTGTGCGACCGCCGGAACCTCAATGTGGCGTGGTCCCTGCGGTCGAGCTATTTCACAGAGCATTTCCACTGCCGCGGTGTCACGCATTTCCATGAAAACGGCAACGGCACGCGCATTGAGCTGAACGGCCGCCTGAACATCACCATGAACAGCCTGCCGGGGTTCCCGGATGCGCTCGTGCAGCGCGCGGTCATGGTCATCGAGCCGTTCCTGGTCAAGATTGCGGAGGTGAACCTGGGCAAGTTTTACGATGCATGCCGCCGCCGTCTCCGCGATGAGCAGCGGCGCGCGTGAATTCCCGCATTCCTTTTATGCAAATTTTCGTGCCAAAATCTCCAAACCCCCGCGATATTGATGATGATTGTTTTTGAGGGAGCTTCTGCTTTGCAATGATGAAAACGGTTGTCCGCGCTTTCGTATTTCTGGCCCTTCTGGGGCTTGCCGTGTACGGATGCCATAAAAACAGTCCCGGCGCCATGAACGCGTTCAACAAGGCCGTGAACAAGTCCACCGCAGCCGCGCCGCCCCCGAAGGCCGACCCCGAGCCGCAAATCCATTTCGGCGGCCTTGCGCCGCTCGAACCGGGCCTGGACGCGGGCCGGTTTCAGGC
>JAGUYV010000303.1 GCA_020061125.1 bacterium
AGGCCAAAGCCAGAGGCCAAAGCCAGAGGCCAAAGCCAGAGGCCAAAGCCAGAGGCCAAAGCCAGAGGCCAAAGCCAGAGGCCAAAGCCAGAGGCCAAACCCAAACCCAAACCCAAAGGCCAGAAGCCGGAAGTCTGATTTTTCCTTTGTCTTTGCAGAAGCCGGGAGCCGGGAGCCGGAGGACCGCCTTTGGTCTTTTGACTTTTTTCTTTTTTCTTATGCGGAAGCCGGAAGTCGGAGGCCGGGAGCCAGATCTCTTGTTTTATGGTTTATAATATTCGGAGATGCGGGGGCGTGCGGCCGCGGGTTGGGCGCGCGGCTGCGCACCGCGGGTTTCCCGCGCACGATTTGTCTGTTTGCGCGCGGCTTGTGCGCGCGATTTATGTGAAAGTCGAGGCTTTGCGCCATGTGGGACAAGTTTACCAAGCATGCGAAAGAGGTCATTTCCGCGGCACAGTCCAAGGCCGAGGAGTTGTCGCACAGCTATGTGGACACGGAGCATGTGCTGTATGCGCTGCTGCAGGATAAGGAGAGCTTCGCGGTGAAGCTGCTCACGGGCCTGGGCGTGGACATGGACAAGCTGATGCGCTCGCTCAAGGATCATTTTGTGGTGGACCGCCGGGGCAGGAGCCGCGAGATTGCGTTCACGCCGAGCAGCAAGCGGGTGCTGGAGCTTGCGTTCGAGGAGGCGCGCACCCTGGGCCATGCGCACATCGGCACCGAGCATCTGCTGCTGGGCCTGCTGCGCGAGAACGAGGGCATCGCCGCGCGCCTGCTCAAGGAGTACGGGCTGACCATCGAGAAGGCGCGCCACCAGGTGCTGAACCTGTCCGAGGGCGAGCCGATCAACCCGGCGTCCCCGGGCGCGCAGCAGAAGAAGAAGGGCAAGAAGTCCCGCACTTCATTCCTGGACGAGTTCAGCCGCGACCTCACGGAACTGGCCGCGGAGAACAAGCTGGACCCTGTGGTGGGCCGCGCCATTGAGATCGAGCGCGTGATGCAGATTCTGTGCAAGCGCACCAAGAACAATCCGGTTCTGATCGGCGATCCCGGCGTGGGCAAGACGGCCATCGTGGAGGGCCTGTCGCAGCTTATCATCAAGCGCGAGGTGCCGGAGATTTTGTACGACAAGCGGGTGTTGAGCCTGGATCTGGCGGGGCTGGTGGCGGGCACCAAGTACCGCGGCGAGTTCGAGGAGCGGCTCAAGCGCGTGGTGAACGAGATTTACCAGTCCAAGGGCGAGATCATTATTTTCATTGACGAGCTGCACACGATCATCGGCGCGGGCGCGGCCGAGGGGGCCATTGACGCGAGCAACATTCTGAAGCCGGCCCTGGCGCGCGGCGAGCTGCAATGCGTGGGCGCCACCACTTACGACGAATACAAGAAATACATTGAAAAGAGCGCGGCCCTGGAGCGGCGCTTCCAGCCCGTGTTTGTGGAGGAGCCGTCCATCGAGGAGACGGTGCAGATTCTGCAGGGGCTGCGGGACCGGTACGAGGCGCACCACCGTGTGGTGATCACGAACGAGGCGCTGCTGGCGAGCGCGCGCCTGGCCAGCCGCTACATTCAGGACCGGTTCCTGCCGGACAAGGCCATTGACCTGATTGACGAGGCCGCAGCGCGCATCAAGATTCTGCACAACACCACGCCGCCGCAGGTCAAGCACCTCGAGGAGGAGCTGGCCGAGGTGCGCAACAACAAGAACGCGGCGGTGATGAGCCAGGATTACAAGAACGCGGCCGAGCTGCGCGAGAAGGAGATCCGGGTCGAGCAGCAGATCAAGGCCGAGAGCGAGAAGTGGCGCAACAGCGCGGACGCGCGCGAGCTGGTGATCGGCGAGGACGAGGTGTCCGAGATCGTGTTCATGTGGACGAGCATCCCCGTGGCGCGGCTGCGCGAGGAGGAGACCACGCGGCTGCTGGGCATGCAGGAGGCGATTCAGAAGCGGATCGTGGGCCAGGACATCGCGGTGCGCAGCATCGCCAAGGCCATTCAGCGCGCGCGCGTGGGCCTCAAGGAGGCGGACCGCCCCATGGGCTGCTTCTTCTTCGCCGGACCCACGGGCACGGGCAAAACCGAGCTGGCCAAGGCCCTGGCCGAATTCCTGTTCGGCGACGAGGACGCCATCGTGCGCATTGACATGAGCGAGTACATGGAAAAGGCGTCGGTGTCCCGCCTGGTGGGCGCGCCCCCGGGCTATGTGGGCTTCGAGGAGGGCGGGCAGTTGAGCGACGCGGTGCGCCGCAAGCCCTACAGCGTGGTGCTGCTGGACGAAATCGAGAAGGCCCACCACGAGGTGTTCAACATTCTGCTGCAAATCATGGAGGACGGCCGCCTCACGGATTCACACGGCCGCAAGGTGAGCTTCAAGAACGCCATCGTGATCATGACCACCAATGTGGGTTCGGACATTGTGCGAACGGACGAGGGCGTGGGCTTCAAGACCGCGCACAAGCTGCAGCCCAGCGAGAACAAGGAGGCCATGGAAAAGGAATACGAGGGCATGAAGGACCGCATCTTAAAGGAACTTAAGAAGGGGTTCCGGCCCGAGTTCCTGAACCGCGTGGACGAGTTCCTGGTGTTCCGTTCGCTGGACAAGGAAGACATCGAGAAGATCACGCGGCTGTTCATCGGCAAGGTGGCGGAGCGGGTGGCGGCCAAGGGGCTGAAGCTGCAGGTGGGCGACGATGTGGTGCAAGAGCTTGCGTCCAAGGGCTACGACCCTGCGAACGGGGCGCGGCCGTGCCGCCGCCTGGTGCAGCAGTTCGTCGAGGACCCCATCAGCGAGAACCTGCTGCTGCACAAGCATGTGGAGGGCGAAACCATTCTGGTGAAATGGGATTCCGAAAAAGACGGGGTGGCCGTGGAGATGATTATGCCCGAGGGAAACGCCGCGCCCGTGGAACCCGTTGTCATGGATTGATCTTTTCCAAATTTCGTGATACAATTCACGAATCTATGAAAAGCACAACTTACACTAACTATCAACTTCCGGGAGGTTACAGCTAAATGTTTCGAGCCGGGGACAGGATTCTGCATCCGTTGCACGGAGTCGGCACAGTTGAGAAGGTAGTGAAGCAGGAAGTCCTGGGCCAGATCCATGAATATTATTCGGTGGATCTGACCATGAAACGCATGAAAGTCATGATCCCCACGGACAAATGCGAAGAGGTGGGAGTGCGCAAGATTACCAAATCCGCGCAAATCGAGGAAGTGTTCAGCACGGTCAAGGGCAAGAAGGTGACGGACATGCCCACGAACTGGAACCGGCGGTACAAGCACAACCTGGACAAGATCAAGACCGGAGACCTGAAGGAAGCGGCCGAGGTGTTCCGCAGCCTGCGGCAGAAGGAGAACAAGAAAGGGCTGTCCATGGGCGAAAAGAAGATGCTGGACAATGTGCGCCAGCTCCTGGTCGGCGAGTACGCGTATTCCAAGAACATGAAGATGGAAGACGCGCTCTCATTCGTGGAAAAAGCCCTGCACTGAACCGCGCACGGCGACAGACAGGCACCAAAGGGGCGTCCGCAGGGGCGCCCCTTTTTCATGCGAGCGGCGCGCGCCCGGTGCGCGGGCGGGGCCGTCCGGTTACAATATTGACGACACGATAATCCGCAGATGCGCGCGCACGGGGAGGACGCATTATGCCGGAAAACAACGAAAACGAGATTTCGCGGCACGGGCAGTCGCTGTTTGCGGCGCTGCACCGGAAATACATCGGCCCGGTTCCGTATGACGGGATCCGCGCGCGGCTTTTCTCGAACAGCCGGTTGAGCGCGGGGTATTTTTTCATGCTCATCGCGTCGTGCATGATTGCGCTGCTGGGCCTGCTCATGAATTCCTCGGCGGTGATCATCGGCGCCATGCTGATCTCGCCGCTCATGGACCCGATACTGGGCACGGCGCTGGCCCTGGCCACGGTGGACAAAAAGGAGAACCTGCGCAGCCTCAAGGGCATGGCGATCAGCGTGGCGTTCGTGGGCCTGTTCGTGCTGGTGTTCATGCAGATTTCGCCGCTCAAGGAGGCCACGCCCGAGATTCTGGCGCGCACCAGGCCCAACCTGTTCGACCTGTTCGTGGCGCTGTTCGCGGCCATGGCGGGCACCTTCGTGCTGGTCACGGGCCAGGGCGGCAACACCATTCCCGGAGTGGCCATCGCCACGGCGCTCATGCCGCCGCTGGTGACCGCGTTCTGGGGCGTGAGCACGGGCAACATGGGCATGGCGCGCGGCGCGGCGTATCTTTTTGTCACCAACCTTGCGACCATAACATTCGCGGCCATGCTCATCTTCTGGCTGCTGGGCTTCCGCCCCGAACTGACCCAGAAGACGCTTTTCAAACGCGTGGTGAGCTACCAGGTGCTGGTGTTCTCGGCCATGCTCCTGGCCCTGGCCTTTCCGCTCACGCGCACGCTGATCCTTGTGGCCGGCGAGACCAACACAAGCCTGACCGCGCGCCGCGCCGTGCGCGCCACCATCCAGGACCAGAACCCGAATATGCGCCTGGCGCACCTGGAGACCGCCGAGCAAAAGGGACGGCTCAATATTCTTGTGGCCGTGGAAACGCCAAGTTACATCAAGCCCGGAACCGTGCGGCAGTGGGAAAAGGAAATCGGGCTGCAGATGAACATGCCCGTGACTTTGCAGGTGCGGCAGATCGCGGTCATGGAGACCGATCCCCTGGCCGCGTTTGCGGCGCTGGCG
>JAGUYV010000264.1 GCA_020061125.1 bacterium
AGTAGTCGCTGTACTCTCCGTCCGCGCCCCCGGCAGGCGTGATCAGCACGAGCGGCAGATTCTGCTCCCGGGCCGCGTCAATGAGCATGTGCTGGTTTTTGCGCCGCAGCAGCGGCCCCGAGCACAGCACGAAATCACGCAGCCCGTGCCGCTCCACGAACAGGTCCGGCTTGCCCATGCCCATGGCCAGGTCCACGCCCACGGGCATGATCGCCACCTTGCACTCGGGCAGATTGAAATCCCGGCACAGCAGCATTTTTTCGCACTTGCCCGAAGCCAGGATCGCGGCCGCGTTTTCCATGATGTATTTCTGCTGGCGCACCCGGGTCAGAAGCATCATCTTGCGGAAGTATTCCATGCCGGTTTTGCGCTCGCGCAGGGGCGGCTCACCGGAAATTTCATCCTGTTTGCGCAGGTCGTAATAGATGGGGTATTCGTCGTTCCAGTACAGGGGGGTGACCACAAACGGCATGCCCGCGGCCACCGCGCTTTTGGCCGTGAGGTAGGTGCGCTGGCTCATGCCGAACAGGTGCACCGCGTCCGCGCCCGCCAGATCCGGCTCCGCATCCCCGTAGGCCTGAACATCCGCATCGGTCTGCGACAGATATTTCCAGTAGCATTCCATGATTTCGGCCTCGTCGCGCGTGCCGATCTCGGGGTAATAACCATGATGAAGCACAATTTTCATAAAAAAACGGCCTTGTTCCCTTTAAGCCACGGTCCCGGAATTGCGGAAAACGCCGCACAGGGGATGCGGTTCCGCAAATATTGGCTCCGCGCCGGGTGTGATGAAAATCACATTTCCCGGCGCTCACTACATCATAAGCCCGGTCCGCCGCGCCCGTCCAGAGGAAATCCGGATTTGCGGCAGTGCTTGGCCGGAGAGTCAAAACCGTTCTGTTTGTGATGAAGAATCATCCGGAACGGCATCATGCGCATAAGCGGCATGGAAGCGGCCCGGCCTTGTTTCCTTGATGGTTTCCATGACGGGGAAGCGGATGTCCGTTTCCTGTTTGCTCACGCAGGGCATGCCGTAAGCGCGCACGGCGTGTTTCATGTCCTTGCCCTGCGCGATTCGTTGAGCGGCGAACTCGCGGTGCGCGGCAATGCGTTCCGCGTATTTGCGGTTGCCGGTTTCAAGAGCGGCCAGCGCGGACTCGCGGATCGCCGGGGCCAGAGACTTGTCGAGTTCGACGCCGATGCTGTTGCGCGCGGCTGCGGCCGCGGCGGCAAGGGTCGTGCCCGTGCCCAGAAACGGATCCACAACCGTGTCGCCCTGAATCGAGAACATGTGAATGAGCCGCCAGGGCAGCTCGAACGGAAACGCGCCGCTGCGTTCGCGCCCGGCGCAGCTCCCCAGCTTCTGCGTGGTCCCCTTGAGATCGAACCACACATCGCTGAACCATGCGTTGCGCTCTTCCCAGAAAAACGCGGACTGGCGTCGCCGCGCGGTTTCCTGGCTGGAAAAGGTGCGCTTGCCGCCCTTGCGGAACACCAGAATGAATTCGTGCTCCAGCGTCACATACGCGCCGGGCGGCAGCATGCCGGACCCCATGAATTTGTTGGGCGCGTTGGTCTGCTTGCGCCAGATGATGGCGGGCAGGGCTTGAAACCCCAGGAGGAGAAACGCGCGCACGATGCGCGCGTGGTTGCTGTAAAGGGAAAACTGGCCGCCCAGGGTGCGCACCGCGTCGCCGATGTTCACGCATGCGATGCCGCCGTCGCACAGCGCGCGCCGGCACGCATCCCACACAATGTCGAGCGCGCTGTGCATAAGCTCGAACGCCGCCGGGCCGTCTTCATCGTCCAGCGCGGCCGCGGCAGCGGGGTCGTTGCGCGCAAAGGCTTTGTCCCACATCTCGATCATGGGATACGGGGGCGAGGTGACCACCAGGTGCGCCTGGCCGTCGTCAACGACATCGCACAGGGCGCGCGCATCCATGATATGGAACTCATGAGCCGTTGCTGCCGGAGAGTATCCAGTCACTTTTTCAATCTCCGCAAGCGGGGTGTTTTGAAACGCGCGTGGGCGTCACTTGGCCTGAAACCGAAGTTCGCACACGATGGGACTGTGGTCCGTGCCCGCGGGGTCGGTGTCGCCGTGCGTGCCGTCGAACCGGGGCGTCTGGGGCGCGCGGCCCAGGGTCAAGCATTTGCCCGTGGCGAAGTTCGAGATCACATGGTCAATGGTGCGGCCCGCGTTGGTGGGGAAGGGCGGGTCGTGCTCGGCCGGGCCGCTCAAGTAGTAGTAATCCTTTCCCTCTCCCGCGAAAACGCGCCAGATCTCGATGGAGCTGTCCGTGAAATCCGAGAACGGATGCAGATTCAGATCGCCCATGATCAGCATGTTGCGTTTGGGGTCTGCCACGGGCGGCGCGCCCTGGTAGCCCTGAAACAGGCCCTGAAGCTGTTCGGTGCGGCACTGCCTGTTGGACGCGGACGGGTGCGCGTTCACAATGCGCACGGGCAGGCCGCGGATTTCTGCATCCACGGCGAAGAT
>JAGUYV010000054.1 GCA_020061125.1 bacterium
CCGGTTCGGCTCCATCCGCGAGGACTATGCGGGCATGGACCCGCAAACCAGGCTGATCGTTCTCGCCGGAGAGGACGACCGGATCGTGGGGCAGGGCACGGCGCGATTCATCTTCGAGCATGCCGTATCTTTGCCAGCGGACAATAAAAGCTACATCCTCATGCTCACCGACATGCATGGCACGCCGCCCCTTGTAGCGGACCATTTTCAGCCGCTTTCCGGCGACCCCGCGATGGATTACGCCAACGAGGCCGCGCCCGAGAGAACGGACAACATAATAGCCAAATGGAAGCAGAGCGGAAAGGCTGCACACGAGGACCGGGGCGGCATGTACGCCCGGCTCGCGCCCGACGCCCACGATTTCGCCATGTGGCGGCTGTTCGACGCGCTGTGCGACTGCGCGTTTTACGGCAAAAATTGCGAGCAATCCCTTGGGAGCGGCCCCGGCGCTTTGGGCATGGGCCTGTGGTCCGACGGCACGCCCGTGAAACCGCTTAATTGTGGGGACACCATGCTTAATTGTGGGGACACCATACTTAATTATTGACAAATCCCGAATATGTGATAGGATAAAGGAACCATGCCAAGGATAGCAAGAGTCATAGCGCCCCGGCAGCCGCACCACATCACCCAGCGCGGGAACCGGCGGCAGAAAACATTTTTCAAGAACGCGGACTACACCGCTTACATCGAGATGATGAGCGAATCGTGCGGCAAGTGCGGCGTCGAAATCTGGGCGTACTGCCTCATGCCCAACCACATTCACCTGATTGCGGCGCCGGACAGCGAAGACGCGCTGCGTCGCGCCATCGGAGAAGCGCACCGGCGCTACACATGGCGCGTCAACACGCGCGAGGGCTGGCGCGGCCACTTGTGGCAGGGCCGGTTCTCGTCGTTCGTTATGGATGTTCCGCATCTTCTGGCCGCGGCCCGATATGTGGAACTGAATCCCGTGCGCGCCGACCTGGTGCAACAGCCGCAGCAATGGAAATGGAGCAGCGCAGCCGCGCACCTGGCGGGGCGTGACGACGCGCTTGTCAGAGTCGCGCCGTTGCTCGACATGGTAAGGGAAGAATGGAGCGCGTTTCTTGCCCTGCCCGTGGATGAGCAGGTTCGCACAGCCATCAGAAGCCGCGAGCGCACGGGCCGCCCGCTCGGCAGCGACGCTTTCGTCGCTTATCTCGAAGAGCTGCTCGGCCGTCCGCTCAAACCGGGGAAAAGAGGTCCGAAAGGGAAAAGGGAGGCATAATTAAGTATGGTGTCACCAAAACTCTCCCCAAAACTCCGGTGTCCCCAAAACTCCGTCCCCCAAACTCCTATGAATTTCTTTGTATTGTGCAAACCCAAACGCACTAAATTCAAAAATGCCACATGGGATGAAGGAACAGTTTATGATACAAAAGTCTGTGACATTTGTGGACATATTTATGAATCTTACAGATCTGATCTTTTTATAACATTAGAAAATGATAGAATTGGAGATATTGTATGGACTTGGTACGGTGAGTGTGTTATCACTCAGCGTGTTTTAGATATTTTAAAATCAAATAAACTTACAGGATATTACGTTAAACCTGTTACTATTACTAATATAAAAACTAAAAGCAAAAGACCCAATGTTCTTCCACCTCTGTGGGAACTTATTCCAAATAGATCATTCCCTTGTGATAATAAATCTGGAATTTGCGTCGTTAAGCATTGTAACACATGTGGTCGAAAGGATTATACTCCTTTTATAAAAGGTTTTTCGATTGATGAAAGCATATGGGACAAGAGCGATTTATTTTCTCCTAAAGGGTATGATAACTTTGTTATCACAACTGAATCAGTCAAAAATTTATTTGAAGAAAGTCAAATATCAAATTGTTCTTTTGTTCCAGCACTAGATATTAATAAATTGTTTTATTCAAAAGAAGAGATTAAAAGAGGCTATATAAATAATTATAAAATTAAATCTTCTGATGAGTTATTTGAATGGTGCAACAAATTGGTCGATAATTTCGAAGCATTTGTAGATTGGGATAAGAAACGGGGAAAATAGGGAATTATGGGGACATCCATGATAAGTTTTGTCAGAATTAAAGGGACACCATACTTAATTATTGACAAATTCTGGGACGCAGGTTAGGAACAGCAGATTCGGGTTATGGTCACCATGCGTTTGAATTTTCAAACGAGTACGAGCGCAGTTCCATGCTTGTGATTTTTCCGTGCTTCACGCGCACGATGCGGAATCCGTACTCGTCGCGCGCGCCGTCTCCGGGGTTGTGTCCCGCGCCCATGGTGCAGACTTCCAGAACCGATTCCCCGAGAAGCCGTTCGCTGTTGAAGTGCACATGCCCCACGAACACATGCGAGACTTTGTAGTGATTGAGGAATTTGGTGAATTTCTGAAGGGACGGGCCTTGCACGATCTCGGGCCGTTCGAGGCCCAGCTTGTTGCCGCCCTGAAGGAATTCCAGGGGGATGTGCGTGTGCGCAATGATTGACTGCCCGCGCCTTGCGGCCGCGGCCGCGTCGGCCTGAATCCACTCCCACTGCTCCGGCCCTATGAACGCGAGGTTGTTGATCTTGAGCTTGACCGTGTCCGGCTCGCGCTTGTCGCGCCAGCGCGGCGCCCAGTCGTAGGTGCTGATCGTCATCACATGCAGGGGGCCGTAGTCGAACGAATGCCACGAGGGGCCGTATGCGGCCTCCCAGTAGTCCCGGCCGTCCACCACGGCGCCGTCCACTTCGTCAATGTACATCTCGTGGTTGCCCGGAGTCATGAACACCGGCGCGCGCAGCCGCTGCACGAGCGATTCGTACCCGAACACATAATCCATGTCGTAAGTGGCGGGGTTCAGCCCGAGATCGCCCGAGAACAGCACGAACTCGGGGTTCAGTTTCGAGACATCGTCCAGAATCTTCATGCGCAGCGCGTTGCGCCGCGGGTCGCTGCCCATGTTGAAGTGGATGTCCGTGAGATGCACGAACACATAGTCGTCCTTGAAATCGCGAACGATCTTGACCGCGTGGGGTTGCGAATCCGCGCCGCCGTCTGAAAAGCTGACATGAAGATCGTACAGGGCCTCGGGCGCATCCGCGGGCACGGCGGCAACAAGAGCGCCGTCCCGATTATCGAGCGCCAGGTTTACGGGGCTGCCGCCGTCGAGGCCTATCAAATGCGCGGATTCCGCGGCAACGCCCGTCGCGGCGGAAATCTCCAGAGCAAACGACTCCCCGGCGCGCACGATCGCCGGGTTATTGAACAGGGGTCTTTGAATTTGGTGGATGCGCCGCACGGGCGCGGCCGCGGCAAGGGCGGCGTCCAGCACAAGGAACACGGCGATCAGAACCGGAACAAGGCGTTTCGAAATCCGCATCATGGAACCTCCGGCGGGCGCTGCGGCGCGCTGCGAATTCGCGCATCCCGCAGCGCTTTCTCTATTGTATAATACCAGTTATGGAGCAGGACGGACACGGAAACCCGCAGGATGCGAACGCGCCGCGCGGCCGCAAGTTCATCGGCGTGAAGTTCGAGTGCTGCGGCGTGTACTCGCGCATCTATTACAACGACCAGAAGCAGGGGTACTTCGGCTATTGTCCGCTGTGCCACCGCCGGGTGAATGTGCGCGTGGATCCCGAGAAGGGAATTGACGCGCGATTTTTCAATCTCAAGATCCGGTAGCCTCCGGGGGAGTTTTTCATGAACAAAAACCCAATTATCGCGATTCTGGCGCTGGCCGTTGCGCTGTGCGCGGGCGGAGCGCGCGCCGCGGACGAGCCTTACTTCAGCGCCGGTCTGATCTTCGACGACATTCCGGGTTATCCGTCGCACCACGGCTCGACAATTGAGGAACTCTCAACCGGCGAACTCATGGCCGCGTGGTACTCGGGCGCGGCCGAAAAAGCCACGGATGTGGCCATCTTTGCATCTCTCATGCCCGCGGACCGGAGCGCGTGGTCCGCGCCGGCGATCATCCACGACTCACCGGATGAGAGTGACGGCAACCCCGTGCTTTTCGAGGCGCCGGACCACCGCCTCTGGCTCTATTATGTGACTATCGAGGGAACATCGTGGAACGACTGCCCCATCCGCGCGAAATATTCAACCGACCACGGCCGTACATGGAGCCAGCCCCGGTTCGTGCGCGAGAAAAAACAGTGGATGACGCGCAACAAGCCCATCGTGCTGTCCGACGGCCGCATCCTTCTGCCCCTGTACGACGAGCGCGTGTTTCAGAGCCATTTCTACATCTCGGACGACAACGGGGAAACCTGGAGCGGCTGGGGCATGATCAAGCAGTTCCAGACCCTGCAGCCCACGGTCGTTGAGCGCAGCGACGGCGATCTCTTGTGCCTCATGCGCACCGGCGCATCCAACAGCGACACCTGGGAGGCGTTGAGCAAATCCAAGGGGGAGAAGTGGACGCCCGCGCGCCAGTCCGGCATCCCCAATCCCGGCTCGGCCGTGGACATGGTCAAGCTCGCCAACGGGCATCTGGTGATCGCTTTCAACAACAGCTACACACAGCGCAATCCCCTGTCCGTGGCCCTGTCCACGGATGAAGGCCGCACCTGGACCAGAGTGCGCAACATCGAAGCCGACGATCACGGCTCCTACTCCTATCCGGCCATCATCCAGGACCGCAACGGAATCATTCACCTCACCTACACCTGGAACCGCGATTCCATCAAGCACGCCGCATTCAACGAAGCGTGGATCATGCAGGGACAGGAAAAATTCGCGGAAAAGCAATAGCGGCGGCGCGGCGGAAGAGCCTTCGCCTCTTGGGGACGATGCTCGCGCATTCCCCTCATGGGAAACATTGCATGCCCCGGCTTTTCGCAATTCCCCAACAGGCCCCCGGTCCATTCCAAATGTCTCGCGCGGCTCACAAGATTCTAACGCGCACTGCCTATAATCACGCGCAAAGGCGCACGGCCCGGGGTTGCGGCTCCCGCGCTTTTTCAAATCTCCGGGGTACGGTATGATTAACAACACAAACACGAACACATTGAACGGAGACGGAAACACATTCATGAAACGCACAAAGATTATCGCCACCGTGGGGCCGTCCACGGACAGGCCGGGAGTGATCCGCAAGCTCATCCTGGCTGGCGTGGATGTATTCAGATTGAACTTCTCGCACGGAGATCACGCGTCGCACCGGCGGCGCATGGAAGCCATCCGCGCGGCGGCGCGCAAGGAGAACCGGCACATCGCGGTGATGCAGGATCTGCAAGGCCCGAAAATCCGCGTGGGCGCGCTCCGCGACGGCGCCATGGAGCTGGCCGCGCGCCAGAGCGTGGTTGTGACCACGCGCCGCGTGACCGGCGGGGACGGCGTCATCCCCTCGCAGTACAAGGCGCTGGCAAAGGATGTGGCCCCCGGCGATCACATTCTGCTCGATGACGGACTCATGGAATTGCGCGTGGAGTCCACGGACGGCAGGGACGCGCATTGCGTGGTGATCAAGGGCGGGCTGCTTAAAGAGAACAAGGGCATGAACCTGCCGGGCGTGGACATCAGCCAGCCGTCGCTGACCCGCAAGGACATGGACGATCTCAAGATGGCGCTCGCCCTGGGCGTGGATCTCGTGGCCATGTCGTTCGTGCGCTTTGGCCGGGACATGGAGAAGCTGCGCAGGCAGGTGGAAACACTGCGCGGCGATGTGCAGCTTATCGCAAAAATCGAGCGGCCAGAAGCCGTGCACAACCTGGACGAAATTCTGGAGCACGCGGATGGAGTCATGGTGGCGCGCGGGGATCTGGGCGTGGAAATGGCCGCGGAAAAAGTGCCGGGGCTGCAGAAGCGGATCATCGAGAAAGCCAACGAGCACGGCAAGCGCGCGATCACGGCCACGCAGATGCTCGAGTCCATGATGCACAGCCCGCGTCCCACGCGCGCCGAGGCCAGCGATGTGGCCAACGCGGTGCTGGACGGAACCGGCGCGGTCATGTTGAGCGGCGAAACCGCGGCCGGGGAATATCCCGTGGAAGCCGTGTCCATGATGGCGCGCATCGTCAAGGAAGCCGAGGCGCGGCTGCTGCGCCGCAATGTCGAGGTTCCGCCGGTCAAGGCCAGCCTGCCGGACAACGATTTCAGCGCGGCCGTGGCGCGCGCGGCCGTGCGCGCAGCCAATGATCTGGACGCGCGCGCCATCGTGGCCTTCACCCAGAGCGGCACAACCGCCGAACTGGTGTCCAAGTACCGGCCGCAGTGCATGATCCTCGGCGGCACTCTGCACGAGGCCGTGGCGCGGCGCATGGCCCTGACATGGGGCGTGGTTCCGATCCTGTTCGACAAAGTTTCGAGCACCGAATCCCTGGTCGCGGATGTGGACGAGCGCCTTCTGAAAACAAGGCTGCTGAAATGGGGCGATCTCGTGGTCATCACCTCGGGCGTGCCCGTGGGCCGGGCCGGAACCACCAACATGATTAAGATTCACCGCATGGGGTACAGCGATTGATGAGGCGCGCTGTAAGCGCATTCGAGCGCGATTTATTATATGATGAATCAAGAATCTATCCTGTAACGGAGAGGTGTCCCATGAAAACGCCCCGGCGCATCGTGTTAGTTCTCGCGGCCGCGCTCCTGTTTCTGGCCCTGCCCGCGGCCGCGGCCGAGTACATCATGGAAATGCCCGTGCCCAAGGATTTAAGCATCGGCTCCATCGGGTCCATCATGCGCAATGTCAGCGCCGCCATCGAGAAAAAAACCGGCATCAAGCTCACGGTGCGCGACCACGAGTACACGCATCTCACCGAGCCTGTGGACGAAATGCTGGACCTCATGAAAAAAGGCTCCGTGGATTTCGCCATGGTGTTCGCCAACGAATATCTGCGCTATCACATCAAGGAAGGCTCGAACGCGCTGCCCCTGTTCACGATCGAAATGTTCGGGAAGCCATACCGCAACATGTGCGCGTTCACGAGAGCGGGGGAGATGCCCGCGGACGCTGCGGGGTTCAAGGGCAAGGCATGGGGCGGCGCGGCCACGCGCAACGCGCGGTACATTCTGTACCAGAACAAAGTGAACCCCAAGGATCTTGGCGCATTTTTCGGCAAGATGGTTTTTCTCAAGGAGTCCGACATCGCCACCATGTTTGACGCCGTGCTGTCCGGCAAGGTGGATCTCGTGACCATGCCCGATTACCAGGCGCAGATGACCATCAACGCCAATCCCAAGTACAAGAAGATCGCCAAAGGCTTTTGTGAAAAATACGAACACAACTGGCTGTTCGTGTATCGCAAAGGCGTGAGCGAAGAGGACGCGAAAAAGCTCAAGAAATCGTTCCTCGCGGCGCACAAAGATCCGGATTTCGCGCAGTTCAAATTCCTGCTTACCGCGGTGCAGGGCAAATTCGTGGACATAGACGCGGAGTCGCTCAAACGCACCAAGAAAATTGCGGAACTGGGCATTGAAAACAAATGGTACGAGGAAGAACGGAAGTTCATCAAAACCCATTACAAGGAATAGCGAAAGCAGCAAGGACCCCATGAAAGTAATAACGGCCCGGCGCGCCATGCGTCGGGCCGTTGTGTTTGTGCGCTTGAGATATTCTTTGGGGCGTTATTTCACGAGTTTGTAATCTTTGAGCGCGGCCTTGAGGGCCTTTGCGTTAGGGGCCGAAAGCTGGGCGAGCGGGCTTCGCACCGCAGCCTGGCACAGGCCCATGAGCGCCAGCGCCGCTTTTACGGGAACGGGGTTGACCTCAAGCTCCATGGCGCGCATCAGTGGCAGCATTTTGTAGTGCAGGGCGCGCGCTTTCTTGAAATCCCCGGCCGCGGCCGCATCGCACAGTGCGGACATGTCTTTGGGCGCAACATTGCCGACCACGGAAATCACGCCTGCGGCGCCGATGGACATCAGGGGCAGGGTCCAGGCGTCGTTGCCGCTCAATACCGCCACCTTGCCGCCGGTGAGTTCCAGAACGCGGGCGCTGTAGTCCGTGCCGCCGCTGGCGTCCTTCACGCCCGCAATGGCCACGGTTTCGCTCAAGGCCTTGATGGTTTCCGGCTCGATGGTGATGTTGGTGCGGCCCTTGTGGTTGTAGAGCACGATGGGCAGCCCGCCCTTATCGCCCACGGCCTTGAAGTGTTTGAAGAGGCCGAGCTGGTTGGGCTTGTTGTAATAGGGCGCCACCTGGAGGCACGCATCCGCGCCGGCCTGGCGCGCGTGCTTGGTGAGGCTGATGGCTTCGCTGGTGCTGTTGCTGCCCGTGCCCGCCACGATGGGCAGTTTGCCGCCGGCCTGATCAATGACGATCTCGACGACTTTTTCGTGTTCCTCGTGGGACAGGGTGGGCGATTCGCCCGTGGTGCCGACGGGCACCAGCCCGGCGGTTCCGCTTTTCAACTGCAGGTCCACGAGCTTGCGCAGCGCCTGTTCATCCACTTTCTGTCCGTCGAATGGGGTGACCAGGGCCACCAGGCTTCCCTTGAGCTGCATGGTTCAATCCTCCTCAACTTATCGTGCCAATTACCATTATTAGATTAAAAACAATACCATACGCAATCTTGCGTGTCGAGATCCATGCGCGGAAATGCGCGGCGCGTCATTGCAGGACGCCGACGCGGTCCGGGGGCCAGAAGCGGAAGAAGGCCTTGGCCTGAACATTTTTCACGGGCAGAAAACTCCAGTTGCGGCTGTCGTAGCTGCTGACCCGGTTGTCGCCCATCACGAAGAGATGATCCCGGGGCACTTTCTGGGCCGGCAGATTTTCCGTGGAATGGTTGCTCACGAACGGCTCGGGCATGCGATGGTTGTTCACGAACACCTCGCCCTCGCGGATTTCCACGGAGTCGCCCTCCACCGCAATCACGCGCTTGAGAAACGGGATCTTGTTGTCGCTCACGCCCGGCGGCGGGCGGAAGGCGATGATGTCTCCCCGGTGCGGGTGCTGGAACTTGTAGATGAACCGGTTGCCGAACACGCGGTCGCCTTCCATGATCGTGGGTTTCATGCTGCCCGTGGGGATCATGTAGGCCTGGATGATGGTGGCCTTGATCACGAAGGCCAGGACCACGGCGATGAGGATGGAGCGCGCCCAGTCCAGGATTTCCGCCACCACGGGATTGCTGCGCGGCCCTGCGGGCGCGGGCTGGGTCTCGGGCTGCGCCTGGCCGCCTTCGGGTTCTGGAATATGCGTTTGCGGATCGTCCATGGCTTAAAGCCGCCAATCATCAAGTAAGAACCAATACATAGTTTAGCACATGCAATCCGCACTTCAATGGCCGCGCTCAATCGGGCGCAGCGGGCACGGGGCCGCATCTGGCCGCAGGTTGAAAAACGGCCCGCGGGCAAGGTACGATATTCTTGGAAAACATCGCTGGAATTGTCCGGCATGCTTGTTCACACGGGAAAGCGAGCATAGACCATGACAATCAAACACACACGACGGATACTTGTTGCGTGGCTGGCGGCCCTTGCGGTTGCATGCGCGGGCGCGGCGCAGGCCGCGCCTGTTGCGTGGCTCATGTCCTCAACGGTCAAGGTGTTCCCGGATGAGCAACCCCCGGCTGCGCCGCAGGCGGACTTCGAACTGCTGTCCGCGCGCAACGAATACGCGCCGTTTCAGGTGGCCGTGCGCGTGGACGCGGACCTCAATGGCGTGTCTGTGACGGTTGGCGATTTCATATCCGGAACGGGCGCGGTCATAAAGGCAAGCGGCGCGCAGCGCCTTGTAGTCGAGACCGTGACCATCAAGGTTCCGTCCATGGGCAGCCCGCGGCGCGAGTGGCCGGATCCGCTTGTGCCGTACCGGGACCTGGACATTGCGGCCGGGCGCACGCGCGCGGTGTGGGTGGACCTGTTCGTGCCCG
>JAGUYV010000087.1 GCA_020061125.1 bacterium
GAAGCCTGGCGAAAACATCAGAAAAAACACATTGGCGTTGGTGTCGAGCAGGGGTTCGAGAAACCGCGGCGAGTATGCATGGTACAGCATGTCCGCGTTCATTCCCGGCATGGGCATGGCGCGCCGCATTACGGCAAGAAGCGCCGGGCCACCCGGATAGTACAGCGGCCGGAATCCAGCGTGCCCATATCGTTGGCTTTGAATCATGCGGACTGTCCGCCTTTCCCGTGCGGCATGGCCTGTATTATAGCAGGGCGCGCGGCGCTCGCGGCGCGCATGGACCGTGCGCCTTGAACATTTTGTCCATTAATGGTAAAAAAAGGTACTGGCACGCTGCTGAAACATACCGCCGGACAGGGGAGCAAGCCATGAGAATGCGCGGCCTGATGGGGATTACGATGATACTGGCGCTGTGCGCGGCGCCGTGCGCGGCCTCGCCGCAAACCCTGGGCTTTCCCGTGCTGGATTCCACGGTCAACATGCTTTCCCCGGATGTGTACATTGCGCCGGGGCTGACCACGGGCGCGGATTATGTAAATTACAACGCCGTGGCCCGGGTTGCGGACGCGGGAACAAGCGCGGACGCCGAGAGCGGCGGCGCCTGGGCCATCGTGGGCATGGGCACCGTGTCCGTGGGCTACAAGCGCATGGTCACGCAGGCCACGCTGCACCAGCCGTCATATTCGGGCAGCAACACCTACGATGCCGATGTGTACACCGTCAAATGGGCGCCGGGAAAGCGCATCAAAATGCTTCCCGCAAACGGGCAGCTCACCCTCGGCTCCGTTCTCTATTTCGAGCGCACCCACCACAACGATTACAATTTCCAGCAGCATTTCGCCGCGCTCGGGTTCGATTTCGGCGAGGTGCGCATCAAGGGCGGTTACAACTGGACCGAAGGGCTGCTTTCCGGCAACCAGGGGGCATTCGCTTCGTTCCAGTGGGAATTGGTTGATAACTGGCTTCTTTTCGCGGATTACAGCAGAAAAGATTTCAATAAACTCGTGATCAACGACCTGCTTCTTCCCCGCCTTGGCTTTGATTGCAGCCGGTGCCCGGACGACGCCACCAGCGTGGGCCTGTCCGCACGGCTCGACAACAACATCTTCGCCACTGCGGGCATGTACGACACCAACGATGTCGAGGCCTTCATGGGCAGCCTCTCCATGAAATGGACGCATTGATTTCCTGAAGAGAACACATTGGAGCAAGAAAAAAGCGCGGCCATGAAGGCCGCGCTTGATGATGCGTGCGGAATTGCGTGCGCTGTTACCGTGCGGAAATGACCATGCGCGCGTCCGCGGCGGCCATGCTCTCCCCGTCCGCGGGCACGAGCAGGGGGTTGATGTCCAGTTCGCGGATGCGCGGGCAGCTTGTGACCAGGGACGACAGCTTGAGCAGCAGTTCCACCAGTTTCTCCCTGTTGGCCGCAGCCATGCCCCGGAATTCGCCCAGAATGTTTTTGGCCCTGATTCCGTCGAGCATGTCCAGCGCGTCGTTCCGGGTCAGGGGCGCGATGCGCATGGTGATGTCCCTGAACGCTTCCACGAAAATGCCGCCCACACCGAAAACCACCACGGGGCCGAACTGTTCGTTGGTGTTGACGCCGAGCAGCAATTCGCGCGCGTTGGAAACCATCTTCTGGATGGTTACGCCGCGGATGGCGGCGTCTGGAAATTTCGCTTTTGCGCTGGCCGTTATTGAGGCGAATGCTTCGCGCACCTGGACCTGGTTTTGAAGATTCAGCGCCACGCCGCCCGCCTCGGTCTTGTGCAGAATGTCCGGTGAGTCAATTTTTAGCACCACGGGGAACCCGAGGTCGGCGGCAACTGCGGCGGCTGCGTCCGCATCCGCGGCGCATTTGTCTTCAATCATTGGAACGCCGATGCATTTGAGGATGTCCGCGGCTTCGGAAGTCAACTCGGTGCGGTCCTGATCCAGTGCGTTGTCAATAATCTCCTGCACGGCCGGGCGGTCAAACTCGATGAGTTCTGGCTCGTCCGCGCGCCGCGCCACGAATTCGTGGTGCCAGCGCAGCATGGCCAGGGCCTGAATGGCCTGCTCCGGGGATTCAAAGATCGGGAAATCGTTGTTCGACCGGATGCGGTTGATGTCGTTTGCATTTCCGGCCACGCACAGGGCGATGGGTTTTTTGAAATCGTGCATCAGCTTTTTCATCATCGGGAAAATGTTGCCGATGGTTCCGCCGGGAATGTTGTCGAGGAAAATGAAGCTCAACATGAGCGCGTCTATGGTGGGCTCCTGGAGCAGGCGCAGCACGATGGTGGCGTACATTTCGAAGTCGAACATGTCGCCCAGGTCCATGGGATTTTGGAGCTTGATGACGCCCGCGCGCACATGTTTCTCCACATCTTCCACGAGCTTCTGCGGGAAAGCGGGCAGTTCGAGGCCCAGGCGTTCGCACTCATCGGCGCAGATCACGGCGTGACCGCCTGTGGGCGTGATCACGGCCACCCGGTTTCCCTTCATGGGCGGCATTTTGAACGCGTTGGCGGCCACGGCCATTTCAAGCAGCCCGTGCGCGCGCACCACGCCCACCTGGCGCATGGCTGCGTCCACCACGGCGTCGTCGTTGGCCACCGCGGCCGTGTGCGACGCCGCCATTTTCGCGCCGCTCGCCGTGGTGTTGGCCTTGTACACAATCACCGGCTTGGTGGTTTTGCGCACCGCGTCCATGAACCGGCGGCCCCGCTCGATTTCCTCGAGGTACAGGCACATCATTTTCGTGCTCTCGTCGGTTTCCAGAAATTCGATGATGTCGCCTTCGTCCACATTGAGCTTGTTTCCGAGGCTCACATATTTGTTGATGCCGATGGAATTGCCCGTGAAATTGTTGATGAGGCTCAAGCCCACGCCGCCGGACTGGGTCATGAGCGCCACCGGGCCGGTGGGGAACCGACTCATGCGCACGAAGGGCAGGCACATGCCGTTGTCCTGGTTGATGACCCCGAGGCAGTTGGGGCCGATGAACCGGATGCCGTAGCGTTCCGCGATGCCCGCGACCTGGTTTTCGAGTCCTTTGCGGTCCGCGCTGAATTCGCTGAACCCGCCGCTCGAAATGATGGCGCGGCGCACGCCTTTCTGCCCGCACTCCTCGAGCAGCGGCGGAATGGTCTGCGCGGGGATCAGGAAAATGGCCGACTCCACGGTGCCGGGCACATTCATGATGCTGGTGTGGATGGGAAGGCCGTATACCTGTCCTGGCTTCTGCCCGATGGCGTAGATTTCCCCTTCAAAATGGAAGTCTATGAGGTTCTTGACGATCGAGCGGCCGAAGTTGGTCTTGGATTCGCTCACCCCGAACACGGCGATGCTTTTTGGGAAAAACAATGTTTTCATTGAAAAGAGCCTTTCAGTAAATTTCCAAGCGCCTGCTGTGGGAGCAAAGCGCACTCATTTTATAGGAACACTCGTTACCGTGTTTCAAGTGATTTTAGCATAAGCGCGGCGCGGCGGATGCGCTATCGAAGTTTTTTCATGCGAAATTCCACCCTATGGAAGCAAATATCGCAAACCATGAACAAACCCGGGTCCGGCCGTGTTTGCGATAAGCGGATTTGCGCCGCCGTCTTTTTTAGGTTTACGACATGCAAATCCCCGGCGCAAAGCCATATAATTATGAATTACAAGTCAAAGCAAACGGGTGAGCATACTATGCTGATTATTCGGAAACAGTGCATCCACAAAGGGACCGGCGAAGGCGAGTGCCTTCAGCGCATGGTCAATGAATTCATGCAGATCGGGCCGCCGCTCTCTATGCTCGATGTGCGCATGGTTCCCAAATGCGACATTTACGAGACCCAGGACGCGGTGCTGATTTTCATCGAATTGCCGGGTGTCGAGGAGCAGGACATCCAGATCGCCTTCGACATCGAGCACAATGTGATCGCCATTTACGGCCGCCGCGAAAACCCCATGGGCGAGACGCGCAAGCGCATTCTCCAAAAGGAAACCGTGACCGGTCCGTTCGAGAAAATGCTCAAGATCAACATCCCCGTGGATACGGAAGGCGTCACCGCCAAACTGAACAACGGCATGCTCAAAATCGAGTTGCCCAAGGCGTGACGAAACGCCGCTCCTTCAATCCATCTTTCATGCGAGGTCGCCGCAATGACTGACAACGAACACACAAACCACAGCGCGGACAAGGCACCGGATCAGGCCGCCAGCATTCAGGACAAACAGGCCCGCATCCCGGACCGGCTGCCCGTCATGCCCCTTCGCGACGCCGTGGTATTCCCCTTCATGGCCCTGCCGCTCACGATTTCCAGCAAACGGTTCATCAAGATCATTGACGATGTCATGGAAACCGAGCAGAGCATGTTCGCCATTTCAATGATTCACGCACCCAAGCGCGACGAAGAGTGGTCCCCCGGCCCGGACGATGTGCATCACACCGGCAGCGTGGTCACTGTGGTCAAAATGATGCGCATGCCCGACGACAGCGTGCAGTGCATCGTGCACGGCGTGTCCCGCTGCAAGTTGAGCGATTTCACGCAGCCGGACCCCTACATGACCGCGGCCGTCACGCCCCTCGAGGAAGACGAGCCTGACGCAAACGACCAGGAGCTTCAGGCTCTGGCCCATAACCTGCGGGAGAACTTTGGAAAGTTCTCCGAGGCCAGCGGCAGCGTGCCCGCCGAATTCGTGATGATGGTCTTGAACATCAACGATCTCAACCGCCTGGCCGATGTGCTGTCAACGGTCGGCAACATCACCCCGGACGACCGCCAGCGCGTGCTTGAAACCGTGGACCTGCGAGAACGCCTCAACCTGGTCAACCGGCTGCTTCTGAAAACGCTCGAAGTCGTGGAGATCGGCAAAAAGATCCAGAGCAAGGTCAAGGACTCCATGGACAAGACGCAGCGCGAATATGTGCTGCGCGAACAGATGAAACAGATTCAGGAGGAACTGGGCGAAAGGGACGAAAAGAGCGTCGAGGTCGAGGATTTCCGCAAGAAAATTGAAGCCGCGCAAATGCCCGAGGAAGCCAACAAGGCCGCGTTGCGAGAGCTGGACCGCCTCATGCGCATGCCCCCGAGCGCGGCCGAGTACAATGTGATCCGCACCTATCTGGAATGGCTCACGGAGCTGCCCTGGTCCAAATCCACCGATGACAACCTGGACCTCAAGAACGCGCAGAAAGTGCTGGACACGGACCACTACGGACTGGAAAAGGTCAAGGACCGCATTTTGGAATTTCTGGCCGTGCGGCGTTTGAAAGAGAACATGAAAAGCCCGATTCTGTGCTTCGTGGGGCCTCCGGGCGTGGGCAAGACCTCCATGGGCCGCAGCATCGCCAACGCCATGGGCAGGCAGTTCACGCGCATGTCCCTGGGCGGCGTGCGCGACGAGGCCGAGATCCGCGGACACCGCCGCACCTATGTGGGCGCGCTCCCCGGACGCCTCATCCATTCTCTGCGCCGCGCGGGGGCCAACAACCCCGTGATCATGATGGACGAGGTGGACAAAATCGGCAACGACTTCCGGGGCGACCCGGCAAGCGCGCTTCTCGAAGTCCTCGACCCCGAGCAGAACATAGACTTCCTGGATCACTATCTGGATGTGCCTTTTGATTTGAGCCGCACCCTGTTCATCGTGACCGCAAATGTGCTGCACACCATACCCGACGCACTGCGAGACCGCCTCGAAGTCATCGAGATTCCCGGATACATCGAAAAGGAAAAGATGGAGATTGCCAAAAGGTACCTCATTCCCAGGCAGACCGACGCCAACGGCCTGCCCGCGAAACACATCAGCTTCCAGGACGCCGCGCTGCGGCACATCATCTCGCAGTACACGGCCGAGGCCGGAGTGCGCAATCTCGAGCGCGAAATCGGGCGCGTGTGCCGCAAGGTGGCGCGCGACTACAGCATGGGCAAAAAGCAGAAAGTGGCGGTCACGCCCGCCAAAGTCGAGAAATATCTGGGCAAGCCGCGCCGCCAGCCCAGCAAGGCCGAGCGATTGAGCGTGCCCGGCGTGGCCATCGGTATGGCCTGGACCCCCGTGGGCGGCGACATTCTGTTCATCGAAGCCAACGCCATGCCCGGCGCGAAGCGGCTCACTCTCACCGGCAAGCTCGGCGATGTCATGAAAGAAAGCGCGCAGATCGCGCTCACCTGCGTGCGCGCCAATGCCAAGAAACTGGGCGTGCCCGAAGACTTCCATGAAAAGAACGACATCCATATCCATGTGCCTGCGGGCGCGATCCCCAAGGACGGCCCCTCCGCGGGCGTGACTCTGTTCACGGCCCTGGTTTCTTTGCTCACGGGCAGGCGCGTGCGCAGCGACATGAGCATGACCGGAGAAATCTCCCTGCGCGGTCAGGTGCTGCCCGTGGGCGGTATCAAGGAAAAAGTGCTGGCCGCGCACCGCGCGGGCGTGAAAGTGATCCTGCTCCCAGAGAAAAACAAGGTGGACTACGAGGAAGTGCCCGCGGAAGTGCGCAAACAGTTAAAGGCGCATTTCCTCAAAAATCTCGACCAGCTCGTGAAGCTCGCATTTGAAGAGGAGCAAGGCAAAAAGGGCGCTGGGAAAGTCCGCGAAATCATTAAAAAACACGGCGGGGCGGGCGGCAAGAAACAGCCGGTGAAACAGCAGGTCGCCAAAGACAAATAACCGCCCATGCGTTTCACGCTTCCAGGTATGATTTGAAAATCAAATCCACACATCCGCCGTTGGCATTATGACTGATTTCGAACACATCAATCTTGAAGGCCCCGACGCGCAGACCGTGATTCAGCACACGCATGAGCCTATGGGCGCGGGGCGCGCCTGCACCGTCGAGATCGTCCCCGGACCGCGCGGCCTGGACCATGACCGGGGCAACGCCGATGTCGTGATCACTTTCGACGATGGTGAGCGGCGAACCGCAACCTTCATGACCATCGCCAATTTGACACGGCTGATTGATGAAAAGAACCCCGCATCCCCCCACGACGCCTATGTGTGGGCCACGAACCTCGTTGTGGTCAAGTCCCTTGAACCTGAAACCGTTCTGGAAACGATTCGCGCCATGATGAGGCGCGGCGAAATTTCCCTGGTGTTCGGAACTCCGCCCGAGTTGTGAACGGCCAGTCGCGATGACCCGCGCATCACCTGACGCTTATACTATGTTTGTTGTTTTCATAAGCAGTATGACAGTCGAAATCCCAGACCATATTGAGGAGACCGCCAATGCCGTTCAAAAAGGTTCTGATCGCCAACAGGGGAGAAATCGCCATCCGGGTGATGCGCGCCTGCCGCGAACTTGGCATCAAGTCCGTGGCCGTGTTTTCCGGCGATGACAGAAGGTCGCTTTTCTACAGGCTCGCCGACGAATCCTTTCTTCTCAAGGGCGACGAAGTGAGCGACACCTATTTGAGCATCGAGAAGATGATTCATTTCGCCAAAAAATCCGGGTGCGAGGCCATTCATCCGGGGTACGGGTTTTTATCGGAGAATCCGGACTTCGTGGATGCGTGCGAATCCGAGAGCGTCAAGTTTATCGGTCCCGCGGGCGCGACCATGAGAAAGGCCGGAGACAAAGCGCGCATCAAGGAAATCATGGCGGAACACGGCATTCCTGTACTGCCGTCGAGCAACAACCCCGCCACCTCGGATGAAATCCGGGACGCCGTGGCGCGCATCGGATTTCCCATGATCATCAAGCCCTCGTTCGGCGGCGGCGGCAAGGGCATGAAAATCGTGCATACCGAGCCGGAACTCGAAGACGCGATCCGGTTCGCGAGAAATCTCGGGCAGTCCGCATTCGGCAACCCCGCATTCTACATCGAAAAGTATCTGCAGGCGCCACGGCACATCGAGGTGCAGATCCTGTCCGATGGCAGGGGAACCGTTCTGGATCTCGGAGAAAGGGATTGCTCCGTGCAGCGAAGGCATCAGAAATTGATCGAGGAGTCGCCGTCGCCCGCGCTCACCCCGGAAATGCGGTGTCGCGCCGCGGATTTGGCCGTGAAAGCCGCGCGGGCTATTGATTACGAAAACGCCGGCACCATAGAGTTCCTGTTTGAAGACGGCGAATTCTATTTTCTGGAAGTGAACGCGCGCATCCAGGTCGAGCATCCCGTGACCGAGATGGTGACCGGGATTGACCTGATCAAGGAACAGATAAAAATCGCCGCAGGCGAGGACATCCAACTGCCGCGGGGCGCGTGCCTGTGTAACGGCTGGGCCATCGAGTGCCGCATCAACGCCGAGGATCCGGAAAACCGGTTTATGCCAAGCCCCGGGCAGATCAACGGATACCGCTCTCCCGGCGGCATCGGCGTGCGCGTGGACAGCGGCGTGTTCATGGGCTTTTCCATTCCTTCCCACTATGATTCGCTGATCTCCAAACTCACGGTCTGGGGCCGTGACAGGGCAGAGGCCACGGCCAGAATGCGCCGCGCCCTCGACGAATATGTGATTCTCGGCATCAAGAACACCGTGCCGCTCTACCGCGCCATTTTCCGCGAGCCGGAATTCCTTGAGGGTAAGCACGACACGACCTATATCGAGAGGCATCTTCCCGAGCTTCTCAATGTGGTGGAAAAACAGAAGCACAAGACCCAGGAGCAGTTGCTCACCGCCATCTTCCGCGACGACCGCGGCCTGCCCGTGTGCGACGCCTACCTGGCCGACGACGAGTTCCCGGTTTTCTATACATGATGCAGGCGCTTGAGCAAGTGTGAGATCAGCGCTTTGAGCATTCGAAGAAATGGAGCTGGCCCAGGGGCGCGAAGCGCAGCGCCCCGTCCAGTGCGCGGAGCGCGCGCGCCGCAGGTTCCGGCGACAGCAATTTCTTTTCCAGCGCCTTGGCAGGTCCTATGAAATAGGGGATGTACGGGAAGATGTAAACCGGCTGCTGATACTCTACGGCGAACCCCTGCAATGTGATGATTTTCTCCCATGCCGACGGCGGCAGTTTCTGGAGGTGCGTGTTGATGCCGTTGCGGAAACGGGATGTCACGCCTGCACGATGCAAAGCGCGGCCCGCGGCGTGGAACATGCCGGTGCGGCCTTCAAGGGAATCCAGACAGAAAAGGTTCGGGACGGTGATCAGAAGGCGCGCGCCGGGCGCGAGCGCGCGGCGCAACTCGGCCAGCGCGCGGTCAGGATCAGCCAGGTGCTCGATGGTTTCGCTGCACACGGCGCATTGCAGCGTTTGATCTCCGAAGGGCAGGGCGCGTATGTCTCCCGCGATGAACGCCGGATTATCCGTACCTTGCGATGGGGGATTCAGATCCAGTCCGTAACACTTTGATCCGGGATGCCGTTCGGCAAACATTCCTGCGAGGACGCCGCCGCCGCATCCCGCGTCCAGAAGCGAGTCCGGCGCGATGCGTTCGAGGCGTTCAAGGATAAGAGCCGTGCGCTGTGCGTTGAGCGGGTCGGACAGAAATTCCGTTTTGGCCTGCCGCCAGGGCGCGCCGTGGAATGAGCGGTAGAAATGCTCGAGGGCGCGCGGGTCGCGGGAATCTCCGTCAAAGGTCACGGGCGCCATGCAGCGCTCCCCTCTGTTCGAGGTACGCCCGGAGGCGGCGCATGCCTTCCTCGATGTTATCCAGGGAATTGGCGTAGCAGAAGCGGATGAAACCCTCGCCGTTGGCGCCGAAATCAATGCCCGGCGTGCACGCGACCCTGGCCTTTTCCAGAATGTCCAGGGCCAGGCGCAGCGAGTCTCCATCCACATGCCGGAAATTCACGAACACATAAAAAGCGCCCGTAGGCTCGACCGGAGGCTTGAGGCCCATGCGGTCCAGTGCGGAGAGCATGGCCACGCGGCGCTCGTTGTAGATGGAGGCCATTTTCGCCGTGTGTTCCGCGCATTCGCGCAGCGCGCTGATGGCGGCCCATTGCACGAAGGCGTTGGCCGAGATGCTGAAATTCTGATGCAGTTTCTGCATGGTGCGGATGTAGCGTTTGGGCGCGATGAGGTAGCCCACGCGCCACCCGGTCATGGCGTACAGCTTGGAAAACCCATTGATCACGAAGGCGTTGTCCGTGAATTCCAGGGCCGAATGCGCGTTGCCGTTGTAGTCCAGCCCGTGATAGATTTCGTCGGACACCAGGGGCACGCCAAGGCCCGCGAGCTTTTCCAGAGTGGGGCTGGGAATCACCGTGCCGCCGGGATTGGAGGGCGAGTTGCACAGGATGGCGCGCGTGCGCGGGTTGACGGCTTCCGCCACGGCGTCCGCGTCGTACTGGAACCCGAGTTGCTCGGACACGGGCACGAAGCGCGGCACGCCGTCGGCGAATAGAACGAAGTTGGGATAGCACGCATAATGCGGGTCGGTCATGATCACTTCGTCGCCCGGGCTGACCAGTGTGTTGAAGATCATGCCCAGGGCCGGGCTTGTTCCGTTGGAGATAATGATCTGGTCCGGGGAAATGTCCACGCCGTACTTGTCGAGATAGTGTTCCGCGATGGCGTAGCGCAGTTCGAGCAGGCCCATGCTGTGTGTGTAGTGCGTACGGCCGTCACGCAGGGCGCGGATCGCAGCCTCGACCACGGGCGCGGGGGTGTCGAAATCCGGCTCGCCGACTTCGAGGTGGATGATGTGCTCGCCGCGCCGCTCCATGTCCTGGGCCTGTTCCATGACATCCATGACGATGAAAGGCTTTACGGCGTCCGCCTTGCTGCTGATGGGAAAGTTGTCAAAAGGTTCCTTGCCGGTCATTTTCGGTGTCTGTCCTTGGTGAGATGTCGTTTCGTGCGCGGGGTTACGCGCCGGGCGCGCTCTTGTTCACGGCCCAGCGCAGGGTGCGCTGCATGCCGTCGTCGAAGGGCACGCGGGGTTCCCAGCCCAGGTCCGTGCGCAGGCGCGAGATGTCCGCAGTCATGTGGCGCTGGTCGCCGGGGCGCTCTGGCAGGTAGCGGACCTCGTATGTTTCGCGGCTCTTGCCGAAGCAGTCCAAAGTTACATCCACAAGGCGGTTGATGGAAATGCTGCCGCCCGCGCCCACATTGTAAACCGTGCCGTACGATGCGGGGTTGTCCAGCGCGCGCAGCCACGCATCGGCCACATCGCCGATGTACACGAAATCGCGCGTCTGTTCGCCGTCGCTGAAAATCGTGATCGGCTCACCCTTGAGGATGTTGGCCATGAAGATGGTGACCACGCCCTGATAGGGATTGTCCAGGCTCTGGCGCTCGCCGTACACATTAAACATTCGGAACGCGGTGACATGGAAATCAAAGTCCAGATCCACGCGCCCGGCTGTTGCGAACAGATAGCGCTCGGCAGCCTCCTTGGTGATGCCGTAATACGAAATGGGGCGCACCGGCTCGTCCTCGGTCACGGGCAGTTTCGCAGGAACGCCGTATGCGGTCATGGAACTGGCGTAGAGCACGCGCGTCACTCTGCGGCGGATGCACTCGTTCATGACATTGAGGGTGCCGGTGACATTGACTGAAAGATCCTCGGCGGGGTCGTCGAAGCTCACGATGGTGGACGCCTGTCCCGCGATGTGGAACACCGCTTCCACGCCTTTGTCGAAAGCCGCGGCCACGGCTCCGGGGTCGCGCACATCACCCTTCACGAACTCCGCGGCCGCGGGAACATTTTCCTCGAATCCCGTACACAGGTTGTCGAGGATCACGACCCGGTGCCCGCGGGCCAGCAGATGGTCCGCCATGTGGCTGCCGATGAACCCGGCCCCGCCGGTGACAAGAATGGTCACGCGCGAATGTCTCCCTTGCGCATCAGAATATTTTCTGGAACAGTTTTTTGTTCTCCACGACCCAGTCGAAGAGTTTCTGCGCGCCCTGTTGCACGGAGGTGCGGGGTTTCCAGCCGAATTCGCGAGCGGCTTTCGACACATCGCATACGAACACGGGCTGGTCGCCGGGCCGCCAGTCCGCAAATGTGTAATCGAGTTTGCGTCCGAGCCGTTGTTCCAGAAACGAGATGAGTTCGAGCAGGGACATCTGGTTTCCCGCGCCGCCGCCGATGTTGTACACCCGGCCCGCGGTTTTGCCGATTTTCCGTTCCGCGGTCAGAAACGCATTCACCAGATCGTCTATGAAGAGCAGATCGCGCACTTGCTTGCCGTCCCCGTATACCGTGACCGGGCGGCCCAGCACGGATGCGATGATGAACCAGGCCACCCAGCCCTGGTCCTCGACGCCGAACTGACGGTAGCCGTAAATGCACGACTGGCGGAACACGACGGTGCGCAGCCCGTAGATGCGGGAGTAATCGCGCACATACTGGTCGGCCGCGCCCTTGGAACATCCGTAGGGGGAATGGAAATCGAGCAGCCTGTCTTCGGAAATGCCCTGTGGATAATCTTTGTACTGGTAGCGGCCTCCGCGCTCCACCACCGCAATGTCCTCCATGCCGCCGTACACTTTGTTGGTGGACGAGAACAGGATTACGGGGTCGCCGCCTGACAGGCGCACGGCTTCAAGCAGGTTGAATGTGCCAAGCGCGTTGATGTCGAAATCCTCGCGCGGATTCGAGACCGAAGTGGTCACGGCCACCTGGGCTGCAAGGTGCGCCACGGTGTCCACGCGCCCCGCGCGCCGCACGGCGTTTTGCACATCGTTGAAGTTGCGCAGGTCGCCGCGGATGAGCGTGAACCGGCCGCGCGTGCGCAGCCACCGCACATTCATGTCCGTTCCCTTGCGCGACAGATTGTCGAAGATCACGACTTCGTGGCCCTTGCCAATCAGCGCCGCGGCAAGATTGCAGCCGATGAATCCGGCGCCGCCGGTAATCAGATATCTGCTCATGGAAAACGGCTCCCGCGGACTGGATTCAGGGTCATGAGCGCCGGATGCCCGGCGCTCGCGGCCGCGTGTGTGCAACAGGACCATTTTAGTTCAGGTGCAGGGCATTTTCAACGCGCGGGCCCGCACAGAGGTTTGACGCGCGCTCGGGGATTCATTATAAATCGTGCATACGCGTTCGCGGTGCGGGTAACGGAACACGGTGCGATTCCGTGGCGGTCCCGCCGCTGTAACCGGGGACGCGGCGCTGCAAAAAGTGAGCCACTGCGCGCGGGCCGGGCCGGCCGCAACGAGC
>JAGUYV010000099.1 GCA_020061125.1 bacterium
CCTGCTCAAGGCCAGCGTGGTGGCCGAGGCCCTGGGTCTCAACAAGGGCGACAACCCGCTCGATCCCAACGAGTTCCGGCGCATCGTGGCCCCGGCCGACCCCATCAATACCGCGCACCTCATCAGCCCGCGACCCGTGCTCATGCTCAACGCCAAGTACGATATTCTCGTGAATCCGCCCGCCAACAAGATGCTTTTCGAGCGCCTCAAGCCCCCAAAAAAAATCGTCTGGTTCGACAGCGGACATGAGTTGCCTTTTGACACTGCTCTGGACTACATTCTGAAATTCTACGGCATGTATCTCGTGGGAAACGCGGACCCGGCGCAGCTCGGGACCGTGGTCGAAGGGCACGAAACCGCGCCCCTGGGCATGAAAGTCAAGCCCCTGCCCGAGCCGGTCACGGCCATGCCCCTGCTGGACCGGTTCGAATACGACCGGCATCTTCCCCTCGCCATGGAATCCGTTGATGTGAAAGTCACGGACGGGCGCAGCGTGCAGGACATTTCGTTTTTGTCCGCGCACGACAAGCGCGTGACCGCCACTCTGCGCCGCCCCCTACCGGACGACGCGGTCCGGGCCACGGCGATTTACCTGCACGAATACGGCGCGGACCGCACGCAGGCGTACACACTCGCCGAAACCATGTACACGCACAACACCGCGCTATTGGCGATTGACATGGAATATCATGGAGAGCGCGCGCGTAAGGGGCGCGCCATGCTGTCTCCGTTCGTCTTTACTTCACGCGACGCGCTGATTCAAACCGTCATTGACACGCGCCGCGCCCTGGACGCAATTGGCGCGCTGCCGTACCCGGACACGCAGCCCGTGTTTGTGATTGCGCGCGGACACATCGCCGCGGTCGCCGCGCTCATGGCCGCGGCCGTGGACGATCGCATCCACAGCGTCATCATTCTGCCCGCACTGGATTCCCCGGCCACCACGGACGCATTCGCAACCATCGCAAAAGCGGGCAGACAGAAGGAACTGGACTCGGCCATGGCGTGGGCCGACCAGTACCATTTCGTGGCCAACCCGCGGGCGCGGCACGCCTACACCGTGGGTCGCTACGGATTCGATCCCGCCCTGGCGTCGGGCGCGCGCCCCGGCTACTTCCAGTACATGCCGTCCCTGGAGTCCATATTGGACTTTTTGATGATAAGCAAATAACCTGCGGCTGGCCGCTGGCTATTTCTGATAAATCATGAATTCCTGCTCGGCGCTGATGATGCGGCCCGGCAGCAGGCCCGCCTGCAGGCCCGCGGGCGGTGCGCCGGTCACACCGCCCTCTTCCACTTTGAACGAATATGTCTTATCCAGTTTCCTGTTGCGGAACACCTTTAGCTCGTACTGCCCCTCTTTGAAAATCTGCTTCTGGCCCGATATCCACTCGGTTAGCTGATCCGTTCCGGTTGTAAAAATCATGAAGCTGGAATCAACCAAGGAGCAGGAGGGATAAAAGTACCCTTCGGTGTGGCCCCGGCCCACAAGCTCTCCGTTGCGCAGAAGTTGCACCTGGGCGTCTTCGGACGAACCTCCGCACGCTGCAGGATCGCCCATGGGTACCCGGACCGTGAGTCCAGGCTCGGATGCGAAATTGATCACGGCGGTCTTGTCCCAGTCTCCGGTCACATACACATTCTTATATTCGTATTCCGTTTTCACGGTGATGTCGTAGATGAATTCATACACGGGCTTGCCGCCGGACAGAATTTTCACCGTGTGTTTTCCCGGCTGCACATCGTATGGCTTGGCCTCGGCGCCCTCGGAAGAGCTGGTATAGCAGGAAGGCGTGTCATTGCCGCTGTACGAATCCGCGCACGGAATGACTCTCTCGAAGACTTTTTCACCCTTTGCGTTTTCGATGACAAATGTCACATCTCCAGGCGTCAGCCCGGAAATGCTCATATTGAAATCTCCACTGAACTTTCCTTCGTCATAGTTGTATGCAAGCGTGCCGATGAGACTCGACAAATCCACGGCCACTGGCTGCTGCGCAGTTGCAGGCGCGGCAAACGCCATGGCTGCAATGAGCGCAAAAACGATCCGGATGTGTTTCATGGTACTGTCCCCCCTGAAGTGTGTGCAAATTGCGGATGCGCATTCGCGCAACCCGTAAATTGGAATCATGTTAATCAATGGCCGCGGAATCCGCAAGAGGCAGCAAAATGCGGAACACGGCGCCGGGTCCGGGCTGCTGCAGCACGGATATTTCGCCTCCGTGGCGCTGCACGATGCGGTAGGTGATGGAAAGGCCCAGGCCCGTGCCGCCGCGCCGTGTCGTGTAAAACGGATCGAAGATTTTTTTAATTTCATCCTGCGGCACCCCGGGACCGGTATCGCTGATGAAAATGGCGGCCCGGCCCGGTGGCGCGTGGTCCGGGCCTGTGCCCACGCGCAGGCGCACTTCACCGTCCCCCTTCACGGCCTGGGCCGCGTTGAGCGTAATGTTCAGCACGGCCTGGAGCAGTTCTTTGCGGCTGCCCGTGACCTCGGGACTGGAGGGGTCCGGCTCCGAGCTGACTCGCACGCCGCGCAATGCCTTGTGGAATGAAAGCATGCGCAAAGCCTCTTCCACCACGCCGTTGAGCGGCACGCGCTCATCGCCGGTGCGCGACGGCCGCGAGAAGTCCAGCAACTCCCGTATGATGGCGTCTATGAACCCGGCTTCTTTTTCCATCTCTTCGAGGTAATGCGCGGTCCTCTCGTCGCCCGGCGACTGCTTGAGCAACTGAATGTAACCGGAGATGGCGGCCAGGGGATTGCCGATTTCGTGGGCCACTCCCGCGGCGAGTTCGCCCACCGCGGCCAATTTTCCGGATTCAATCAACTGGTCCCTGGAGCTGCGCAGTTCCTCGTCACGCGCGCGTAATGATTCGGTCATGCGGTTGAAACTCTGTGAGAGGCGTCCGATTTCGTCGTCTCCGGCTGCCGGGATGGTGGTGTCGAGATCGCCGCTTTCAATTCGAAGCACTCCGTGCATAAGACGGTCCAGAGGCCGCACCAGAATGCGCGCCATGCGCTCGCCGCCAATCACGGACAAAGCGAATACGCTCAAGCCCACGGCCAGGGCCACCAGAGCCGTGTTGCGCATGGCCCTGCGGGCCGGCTCACGGGGCGTGGCGGTGATAAGCACCGCGGCCTCGCGCCCGGAGTTGCGTATCAGCGATTCCTGTGTGAAATAATCACGGCGCAGCGCGTCGGATTCAGCGGCCGCGCCCCGCAGACCGGGCAGCGTGGACGCAACGAACACGCCCCGCCGCCGCACGGCGACATGCGTGTCAGTGACATCCCGCACCTCGGACACGAACCGCTGATCCAGCCTGTAGCCCAGGCGCACGAATCCGAGCGTGTCCCCGTCCGGCCCTTTGACAGGCGCCATGGCCACCACGGCCATGGTGCGCGGGTACACAGGCTCCACGCCCACGGCCTGGCGGCGCGCGGCTGCGCATTCACGGAACGCCGGACTCAAGAACAACGGCTCATTGTCCAGCACGGCGCGGTCCGCGCGCTCCACGGGCACGCGGTCCTCATGCACGAACACCACGCCGTCCGCCGCGGCCACGGACAGGAAGTCCGCGGACAGAGAGTCCAATTCCGCGGACAAATGCGCACGCAGCGCTTTGTCATCAAAAGGCAACCCCCGGCTCATGTCTTCGAGAACCACTTTGACCCGGTAATCCTCGGCGATGAGGCGGCTGAACAGAGCGGCCTGACGGGTGTCGCGGCTGATGATGTTGTCCACCATGCGCGCGGTGTCGCGCACCGACTCCCGGGCGCTGTCCCGCAGATAACGGTTCATGAGCGCGAGGGCCGCGGCCGCGCTCACGGCCAGGGCTACGGCCAGAAGCGCCGTCTGCGCGAGGATGATTTTCGCGGCGATGCTGCGCGGTCTCATGGAAAGTATTCCGTATACAAATAAGTGTACATTCCGGTTTCCACGAACCAGTCCAGGGTATTTCGCACGGCCTGATCCAGGGCCGGGTCCTGTCCGGCCACACACATGGTGAGCCACTCGCGCGAGCCGGAATGCATGAAATACGGGATCTCATTGCGCCCGCCGCAAAGGGCCATGCCCGGCTCCTGGAACACGATGTCAAAATCCTTGCTCCAGCGATCCGCTTCGCGGTTTGTGCCGGGAACAAACTCAACAACGGCTTCGAGATTCATGGTTTTGGCCATCTGTTCAGCGAGGGCTACATTGAACCCCGCGGGGCGGCCCAGGTCCGGATGCACGGACTGAAAAGGCTCGCGCGCTGGGGGCAGTCCGAAACGCAGGGAGCCGCGCTCCTTGACCTCACGCAGACGGCCCTGGAGCGGCACGCCGCCAAGGACCTCGCGCGCGGCC
>JAGUYV010000426.1 GCA_020061125.1 bacterium
CAGGAGCGCGGCCGCGGCGTCGAGGCTGCGGTGCGCGAGGCTCACGGCGTCTAGAAACTCGTCAAGCCCGGGACCGGGAAATCCGGCGAGGTTGTACACCGTTTCCGGGTCCAGGTCCGGCGGTTCGGCCTCGGCCTGTTCGCCGTAGGGATTGACCGCGGCCAGGGGATAACCGCCCAGCCCGGACAGCACCGCGTCCATCTTGAGCTGCTCGATGTCCTGGCGCAGGCCTTTTATCTGGAATTTATAGAGTTCGATCTGGGAATAGGCCTGCGCCAGTTCCTTTTTGAGCAGGAGCGACTCGTGGCTGTGCGGGTTTTCCGCTGCGCCCGAGGCCACGCGGTCGAGGGGCACGGCGCGTTCCCGCCCCTGATCGAGAAGCCTGTCGCGCGATGCGTTTTCCTGTTTTCTGAATATCGCCATTGCGGGAGGAGGCGCGGCGCCGGAGCTATTGCGCGCCGTTCCTGGACAGTTCCACGAGCAGGATGGCCAGGTCATCGGTGAGCTTGTCGGCCGAGGAGTAGTCCTTGACGAAATTGTACAGTTCGCGCACCGTGCGCTTGTCGTCGCGGGCCGCGAGCTTCTTGAACTGGGCCAGGAACCGGCGGTCTCCGAGCAGCCTGCCCTTTGCGTCCTTCTGCTCCACGCACCCGTCGGTGAAGAACAGCAGCTTGTCGCCGGGGTTCAAAAAGGTGTCTTTTTCGGGATACACGGCGTCGGGCTTGATGCCGAGCGGCACCTGGCACGGCGGCAGGAAGTCGTACTTGTGCGTTTTTCTGCGCCACACGCCCGGCTTGGGCAGCCCGAAGTGCGTGTACCGCAGATGCAGGGTCTTGAGGTTCAGCACCCCGTAGCACCCGGCCACGAAAAACCCCGGCGGCATAAGATTGCTGATGATTTTGTTCATCTCCGTGACCAGCACGCCCGGGAACAGGATGCGGCTGGACAGCATGTCGTAGTACATTTTGATTTCGATGGCGATCATGGCGCTGGTAATGCCGTGTCCCATGACATCCACCACCAGGATGCCCGCGTGCTCGGGGTCAATGCGCGTGACGCCGAAATAATCTCCGCCCAGGGATGCGGCCTGCTTGTAGATGTGCGAGATGCGCAGGTTCTTGAACGCGGGCGGGCGGCTCTCGATGAGCTGTTTCTGGAAGTTGCCCGCGAACACCATTTCCTTTTCCATGAAGGCCAGGGATTCGCTCAACTGGTTCTTGACTTCGGTGATCTCGCGGGTCTTGTTCGCGACCTCGATTTCGAGAATCTGCTCCCTGATCTGGGCCAGGTCCTTGATGGAAATGATGCCCATGATGCGGTTGTCGCCGTTGACCACGAGCAGGTGGCGGAAATCGCCGCGCGTCATTTTCTGGTAGGCGGCGTTTACGGACCGGTCCGGGGTGATGGTCACGAGTTCCGAGGTCATGACATGCTTGACGAGCGTTTCGGCGGGATCAATTTTCTTGATGGCCACCTTGCGCAGCAGGTCGCGCTCGGTGAAGATGCCCACGGGGCGGTCGCCCTCGGCCACCACAATGGCGCCCACGCGTCGCTGCGCCATGAGCTTCAGCACCTCGTAGGTGAGCGTGTCGGGCGGCACGCACAGCACATCCGTGCGCATGAACTGGCCGATGTTGAGTTTCCTGTCAGGCATGGGACCCGCTTCCCTGGCAAATGCCGCGGCCTTCAATAACCCGGGTTTCTTCATGAGATATGAATAACCCGGATCGGATTCAAAGTCTACCACAAAAATACAATATTGTGCAGTGATGCAACGGCATTCCCGCGCCGCGTATTGATTTCAGAGGCGAAAACCGTTAAAAAATACAGTCAATGCGCCCCGGTCCCTGGCCACAAATCCGGCGCGGAAAGATATTGCCATGAAAACACAGATTGTGAAAACACTGCTTGCGGCGGCGGTCCTGTTGTTGCTGGCAAGCCCGGCCGCGGCCTCGTGCTCGGCGGATGCAACGCGCATTATCTACCCGGCGCCCCAGAAAGCATGCCTCGGCAAACCCGCGCCCCTGGCCGGCGTGCCGGACTTGCGTTCCGGCTCCTCCGCTTTCACGGACAAGGCCGCCTCGCACCTGCGCGCCGCATTCGAGTCCATGGGCTTGAGCCAGAAATCCGCGCGCGGAGATCTCATCGAGGTGCATCTTCTGCCCAACCCCGAGACGCACACCGGCGCGTTCCGCGACGAGGGCTACAGCATCGAAGTAGCGCCCGGCGGCAGAAAAATTATCCTGCGGGCGAATTCCGAAACCGGTTTCATCTACGCGGCCCTCACCCTCGGGCAGCTCATGCACAGCACAGATACCGGCGCGTCGGCCATATACACCGGCACGGTCAACGACTACCCGGCGTTCGCGTTCCGAGGCGTGCTCGAGGGCGGCTACGATATCTGGCAACACGCCAACCGCGCGGACATGCTCCGCTGGATGGGGCCGCTCAAGATGAATTATTTCATCTACGCGCCCAAGGAAGACCCCTACTTCCGCCGCCAGTGGCGCAAACCCTTCCCGCAATCCGAACTCGACATGTACCGCGAGTATCTGGCCATCTGCGATGAATTCAATGCGATCTTCGCCTTCTCCCTGTCCCCGGCCCTGAACATGGAATATTCCAGCGAACAGGAATTCCAGACCCTGGTGGCCAAATACCGGCAGATACAGGACCTGGGCGTGGCGCATTTCGGCATCTTCTTCGACGATGTGCTGCCCTTCCTGTCCACACCGGCGGATCAGGCGCGCTTCGAGCACATCGCCGAGGCCGAGGCCCTGGTCACCAACCGGCTCCTTGTCGCCCTGCGCGAAAAAGACCCCAAAGCAAGACTGTTTTTCGTTCCCAACCAGTACTGGGGCTGGACTCCCACCAAGTACTGGGAGATCATCCGCCGGGACCTCAACCCCGAGATCGAAATTGGTTGGACCGGAATTGACATCGTGTCCGATGTGATCACTATCGAGCACGCGGAGAAATTTAAACACACGGTGGGCAAGTACCCGGCCATCGGGGACAACTATTCGCCCCTGTACGCGCTGGCGCGGCGCGAGGCCGGGCTGGAAACCGTGGCGTCCAGCTTTGTAAACAATCCCTACGCATTCGCCGCGGACAGCAAGGCGCAACTCTCGAAATTCGTGGACGCAACAGTTGGGGACTACGCCTGGAACACGCGCGCATACGACCCGGACCGGTCCCTGTTCGAGGCCGCGCGGCGCCTGGCCGGAGGCCGTGAAAAGCACGCGCGCGCCCTGCTCCTGGCCCTGCGCCTGGCCGACGGACACCGCTCCAAACAAATCCAGAGCCAGTGGCGCGCGGACATCGCGACGGTCATTGACAAAATCGCGAACGCGCCCGGCGGCAAGTCCGCCCCGAAGGCCAGGGCGCTGGACAAACGCCTCGAATCCATGCTCAACAGCATGCGCGAACTGCACACAAGCGGCGTCAACCCGCTGCTGCTCGGCGAACTCAAGCCTATCCTCGAAAAAGCGGACGCCATGCTCACACAGGCCAGAAAACTGCTCGAACCCCAATCCGCGGCAAAACACAAACCCGCGGACCTGGCCGCGGAACTCAAGAAAACCCTGGGCCTGTAAAACGGCCCGTTGCGGAAACCATTCTGGAGACAGAGATGAAAAACAGATCAATTCTCAATATCGCCGCAATTCTTTTCGCCGCGGCCCTGCTCGCCACGACGGCCAGCGCCCAGCGCCTGCCCGACAGCGTGTTCGACCAGCAATCCCAGGCCTTTGGCAACACTTTGCAGGATGTGCCCCCTGACATCCTTTCCGTGGAGCTTTCGCCCGCGGCGCCCGCCGCCGGAGAGCCGGTGCTGGTGCGCGCCGTCATCCGCGTGGACCCGGACATGAGCGCGTTCCGCGTGTCCCGCGCCGTGCTGCGCTATTCCACGGACGGCGTGTCATATCAGGCCGTGGACATGGCGCTCTCGCCCGGAGAGCAGGATCTTTGGGAAGCGCGCATCCCCGGCCAGCCCGCGGGAACCACCGTGCGCGCAGCCGTGGCCGGATGGGACCAGGTGGGCAACGCCGCCTTCCAGATCCCGGTGCAGAGCGCCGTGTCCCGCGAAGCCCTGTTCCCGGTCCTGTCCGACCCCAGGGACCAGGGTATTCCCGATGGGCTGGACATACTGGAAATGGCCTACGGCGCGGACGCCGAGACCCTGTACTACTGCCAGACGCTTGCCGGGCCGTTCCAGTCCTTCACCATGCTGGGCGCGTCCGCCAACGCCATGGCCGTGAACAACGACGACCTGCGGCGCAAGCCGCACCTTAGCCACAACGAAAACGAAGGCCCCTACATCGCCCTGGCCCCGCAGTTCGGCATCGCCACCCTGGTTAGTATCGAGGATGTGCTCAAGGGCCGCGCCATCAAGGATGTGCCGGGCATCACCGTATCCGCCAGAGGCAACCGCGTGTGCGCCCGCGCCCCGCTCGCCACGGTCATCAAAGACCCTGCGCTCGGCGTCAAGGTCTTCTCCGCTACCGTGTCCCTGAACCCCGGGACCGAAGAACTCGTGCTCGCCGACTGCTCGCCCTACGCCATCCTCTACCCCGGCGGCGCGCAGTACACGGTCAAGTGAAGGCATCTGGCAAACGAACCGGCATTTTATGTTCATAAAAGCGTGCGGATTTGTTGCGCTGTCTCCAAAACCAAACAATTCGAGGCTTGATGGAAATAGCATTTTCACGGGGTTTGCATTATAATCGAAGCAGGACAGATTCGAGGTGTATATATGGCGACTCGTAATTATCAGGTAGTCATTGAACAGGACGAAGATGGATATTTTGTGGCGGAAGTGCCCGGCATCAAAGCCTGCTATACGCAAGGGAGAACTTTTGAGGAAGTCATTGAGAATATCAAGGATGTTCTCCAGATGTGTCTTGAAGAAATGAAAAGCCGTGGCGAGGAGCCGCCGGAGCAGAGTGAAATCATCGGAATCAAACGCTTAGAGGTTGCGGTTTGACTCCTAAACTCCCTATCCTCAAAGGCCGGCAGATTATCGCGGCTCTCAAACGCATGGGATTTGCAGTAACGAGACGGTCCCCCGGCAGTCATGTTCAACTGGCCCATCCCGACGGCAGAAGAACGACCGTCCCGGACCACGGAGACAATGACATAGGAATCGGCCTGTTCAAAAAATCCTGCGGGATGTCGAAGTTTCCCCGGAAGAGTTTTCGCGGCATTTGTGATATCTCTGCTTTTACCCTTTTACCGTAAAAATCAATTTTTGATGAATTCAGAGTTCATGAATATGCGCGGCGAGGGAGTGGGCGCTGAATCTCTGATATGCAGGATATGCCGGGACCAAGATAATTTGCCATCTGAAACAAATAAAACACTGTATAATATCTATATAATATCTATGAGATTGGTATCAGTCTCTGCAATAGTAAAACCAGATTACGGCCATAGTTTCAACAATAATTCCGCAATGCGAATTACCTCGAGATCTCTGAAAAAGTCGCATCTGCCGCAGGTGGTATAATAGAAGAAAAACGGCAGGAGATAAGAGAATGCTATGTTCCCCGAGCAAGCAGATGAGCATCGAAGAGCAGTGGCAGGCGCC
>JAGUYV010000034.1 GCA_020061125.1 bacterium
ATGGGTTCGTTAAACTGGCCGGGGCCGCTGCCCAATCCGCCGATGGCGCCCGCCGGCATACCATCGGGGCCAAACAGGGCCAGGCGCGAGCGGCCTGTATCGGCAACTGCCACCCGGTCATCGGCCAGCACGGTTAGGCCGCGGGGATGAAAAAGCTGGGCCGCGGGGCCGCCAAATCGATCCAGCAGTTCCCCGGCGGCATTGTAACGGTACACCCATTGCAGAGTGGAATCCAGCACCAAAATTTCATCGCGGCTGTTAACCGCTACGGCCAGCGGCTCTTCAAATGGAAACTCATTGCCGGTGAGCGTTTGCAGGGGCGTGCCCTGCACATCGTCAATAATTTGCACCCGGCGGTTTACGGTATCGACCACCACCAGTTGGCCGGTTGACAGCACGGCCACATCGCGCGGCTCAAAAAACTGGCCCGGCGCCGCGCCGGGGCCGCCCGCGAATGTGCGGAACGCCTGGTTCAGCCCGGTGTCGTATTCCGCGCGCCAGGGAAAGGACAGGCCCCCGCCGCGCGGCAGGGCGATGTCTCCGGGAAGGGAAGAAAGCCGGGGCACAAGCGCGCTCTGCGCGGGCAGGGTTTGTGGAACCAGATCCACGGTTATGGGCAGGCTCTGCGAGGGCATGGGCGGCGCGTTGCGCAGCAGGCCCGCGCACGCGCGGTTCAGCACGCTGTCAATTGTGAATGTTCCCGACAGTTTACCGTCTATGAACACGAGAAATTCGCTGCCGCGCGTCATGCCGTGCGCGCTGCCGCGGTCCACGCGGACATAGGGGCTGCCCGTGCGCTGATCGAAGGTGAGGAAGACCATTTCCGCGGATTTGATGAACCCCGGCGAATCCTGCGGCGGAAGCGTCTGCGCCCCGGCCATGCGCGCGTACATAAAAACCGGCGCAGCGATTATTGCTGAAAGGAGAAATGTCCGGATTGCCGCGCCGGGATTCATTGGCCGGGGTCCGGTTCGCGCTCTGGCAGCGGCGCCGCCAGGCGGGATATCACGGGGTCTATGAGCGCGCCGATCTCGCCCTTGAACTGGCTTTCGATCTCCTCGATGCGGCCGTCTCTGGAAATGAAAACCATGGCCGGAATGTGGTTGATCTCGTAGGCCGTTCCGATGGCTGCGTCCGCGTCGTTCAGCACCGGGAATGGAAGGTCGTAACGCTGTATGAAAGTCTTGGTTTCCCGCTCCTGGGCCGCGCCCTTGATGTTGGCCAGGGACAGGACCGCGAAATCGTATTTTCGGGACAAGGTGCGGATGTGGTCCTGGAAGTAGGGCATGGCCTGCACGCATGGCGGGCATGTGGGGTGCCAGAAAATCAGCAGCACGGGTTTCTTGTTTTTGTAATCGGACAGGGAAAAGGAATCGCCGTACAGGTCGGACGCGGTGAAGTCCGGCGCCTGTTTCCCGAGAAGGCCGGACTGGATTTCATCGGGCCTTCGCTCCTGGAACTCGATGGCGGGCACGGATTCGCCGCGCACGGCCATGAGGATCATGTCTTCGAGGGACAGGTTGCGGACGGGAGCGGTTACGGTGTGCATCTGGCGGGTAAGCAGGGTGCGGTCCGCGGCGATGATGTGGAACGCGGGCACCATGGTCACCACGAACTGCTTGGAAATGGCCAGGTCCGGGTCCGCGATCACAGGCCATGACAGGCCGGATTCCTTCATCTCCTGGGCCACCATGCGTTTTTCCTCGCGGGTCGAGGCGCGCGCAATGGTGTATACCGCGACTTTCTTATCGAGCTTGTTTTTCGAGATTACGGCGCGTAGTTCTTTCATGCGCTCGAAGCACAGGTCGCAGGTGTTGAGCCAGAAGGCGAGAACCACGACTTTCCTGCCCAGGTCTTTGTTGATGGGCACGGCAGCGCCGTCAACGGACAGGGGGTCTTTGAGGAAAACCTTTTCGCCGCGCAGGAATTCCTTGTACGGGATAACCAGTTCGGGTTCTTCCGTGCGCGCATGGGGCGCGCACAAACACGCGAACGCGGCCAGGGCGCAGACTGTAAAAATGGTTTTTTTGAACACTGCCATTTCGTGTGCGGCCCCGCGCCGTTATCGGGATTCGAATTCGTGGTACATCTGGGCAAGTCTGGGATCGGCCGTGATTTCTTCGCAGTAGCGCGTGACCACGCCGTCGTTGCACATGCGGTACAACAGCACATGGAAGTTCTCGATGCGCTCTTCGTGCACGGGGTGGGTGGACAGATATTTTTCCAGGGCCATGGTGTCCCGCAGCGTGCTCATGCCTTCCCACAGGGCCACGCTCGCGTAAGGGTCGAAGCCCGCCTGCCAGGCGTAGTACAGCCCGTTGCGGTCGGCCTCGCGCTCGTGCTTGCGGCTGTCCTTGGTGTAAATGAGGTTGCCCACAATGTCGCCGGCCGTGCCGCCAACGGCCGCGCTCACCACGGTCGCCAGAATGCCTGTCTTCATGCTCTTCTTGATGTGCTCGCGCGACAGGTGCGCCAGTTCGTGCCCGCACACCGCGGCCAGCTCGTCTTCGCTCTGAAAGAAGTTCATCATTCCCATGTACACGGCCACGCGGCCCTCATTGTCTGCGAATGCGTTGATTTCGTCTTCGTCAATCACTTCCAGTTTGGTCACATTGCCCGGCCTTTCCATGTACGGAATCAGCGAGGCGCATACGCGCTCCATCTCAACCTGGGCGTCCTGGAGAATTTGCTCATGGGTGCGCCCGGCGCTGGCCGCGCTTGCGGCCATCACAATCAGCGCTGCGGCTATCATCAAAGTCTTGAGTGCTTTCATTGCGTCATCCCTCCGGGGATGGATTCGGACGCCGCGCGTGACGCGAGGCGCCACTTTGATTGTAACACATCCCTGCCGCGCGCCAAAGCGCCCGGCCCGCCTGTGACTGTTTATGAATTAAAACTCTGGTTCCTGACACTTTGTTCTTGACCTTATTATAATTCAATACAGATCGCGCCGCCGCGGGAGGATGGCCTGTTTTGCTCAAGGTTAACGAGATTTTTTACAGCATTCAGGGCGAATCCTCGCTTGCGGGCCGTCCCTGCACCTTCATCCGCCTGGCCGGCTGCAACCTGCGTTGCAAATACTGCGACACGGATTACGCCTACGGCAACGGTATCCTCATGAGCAAGGACCAGGTGCTGCGCACCGTGGCCAAATACGACTGCCCCCTGGTGTTGATCACCGGCGGCGAGCCGCTCATGCAGGAAGAGTCTTTCCCGCTCATGGACGCGCTGCTCGAGCACGAGTACCAGGTCATGCTCGAAACCAACGGCTCCCTGGCCGTGCAGAATGTGCCCGAGGGCGTGCTGCTCGTCATGGACATCAAGTGCCCGGGCAGCGGCGAAATGGACAAAAACCTGTATACCAATATTGATTACCTCGGCCCCGCGGACAATTGCAAATTCGTGATCACGGACCGCCGCGATTACGAATGGGCCTCGGATGTTCTGTTCGATTACGGGATCAACGAGTTGTGCGAAGTGCTCATGTCGCCGTGCCACGGAATGATCGAGCCGCGCGAACTCGCGGAATGGATCCTCAAGGATCACATGCCCGTGCGCCTTCAGCTTCAACTGCATAAAATGGTGTGGGGCCCGGATGTGGAGGGCCGATGACTCGCCCGGCAGTCATTCTGTTGAGCGGCGGTCTGGACTCCACGGTGTGCCTTGCGCATGCTCTGCGGCAGGGGTTTTCCGCGCACGCGCTCACCATTGATTACGGGCAGCGCCACCGCGTGGAGCTTGAAGCCGCGGCGCGCGTGTCCCGCGCTCTGGGTGCGGCTGCGCACATGGTTCTGCCCGTGCCCCTCACGGCTTGGGGCGGCTCCGCGCTCACTTCCGATGAATCCGTGCCAGAACACTCCGGGGATTCCGAACAGCACATCCCCGCCACTTATGTACCCGCGCGCAATACCATTTTCCTGTCCCTGGCTCTGGCGTGGGCCGAAACCCTGGAAGCGCGCGACATCTTTATCGGCGTGAACGCCATAGACTACAGCGGCTATCCCGACTGCCGGCCCGAGTACATCGCCGCATTTCAGAACATGGCGGCGCTGGCCACAAAGGCCGGCGTGCAGGGCCAGGCCGTGACCGTGCACACGCCGCTCATCACGCTCACCAAGGCAGGCATCATCCGCATGGGCGCGGGCCTGGGCGTGGATTTCTCTCTCACCCACAGTTGTTACGACCCGGACGCCGCGGGCCGCCCCTGCGGCCGGTGCGACAGTTGCGCGCTGCGCCTCAAGGGGTTCCGCGAAGCGGGCGTGGCCGACCCCCTGGATTACCGCAACAACGATCTCCGCTGATTCCCGCGCGGCTATATCACATTTTCCATGAGCTTGCGAATGAAGGCCTGCGCGTCAAGTCCCCTGTGCGCGGGATCGGTTTCAATGGCGCGCGCAATCTCGCGCTGCGCCTCGCGCACGCGCTCGTTCAGAACGGGGTTGTGCATGTCGTCCAACGAAAAATAAATCCGTGTGCGCGCGCCGATGATGAAATGCTCCTGCTCACCGGGAGACAGGGCCAGGAACCGGTCGCATGTTTCGAGCATGGCCGGCCTGTCCTCGGGGAACCGGCCCTGAATTTCCTGGAGCAGATTCAGCATGTGGTCGCTGACCAGTGTGGATGAAACGCCCGAGATGCTTTCAATCATGAGCCGGATTTCGCGCACCATTTCCGCTTCGCCGGGAATGGTGAACGCGGCCGAGTCCGCGAGATCGCGCAGGGGCGAATCCGGGCGCACGCTCAATGTGCGCAGGCGCACGAAATCCGGGTTCACGGCATTGATTACGGCCGCGGTTTCCAGGGCGTGTTCGCGCCAGAGTTCCCGGCCGCCCAGTCCGGGCATCACATAGTAGGACAGGGAAATGCCTGCTTCGCGCACCTTGCGTCCGGCCTGGATGAGTTGCTCTTGGGTGGTTCCCTTGCTCATGAGTTTGAGCACGGCCGGGCTGCCGGACTCGAGTCCCATGTGCAGGCGCGCCAGGCCCGCGCGGTTCAGTTCCGCGAGTTCCCGCACGGTTCTGCGCGCCACGGTGCTGGCGCGTCCGTACGAGGTGATCCGTTCCACGCTCGGGAATTTCCGCTTGATGTGTTCGAGAATGCGCAGCATGTCCGGAACGCTCATGAGCAGCGCATTGGCGTCCTGCAGGAACGCGGTGCGGATGCTTGAGGCGCGCGCGCCGAAGAATTCCGCGGCGCGATCAATGTCGCCAATCACTTGGTCCACGCTTTTGCGCTCGAAGGTTTCGCCCTTGTACACGGTGCAAAACGCGCACCGGTTCCACGGGCAGTTCCGGTTCACGCGAATGAGCAGGCTGTTTGCCTCGCTGGGCGGGCGGATCGGCCCTATGTCGTATGCGTCAACCCACATAACATCAGTATAAAAAGCGGCGGCGGGCAGTCATGCCTGCGATTGGCCGAAACGCTCCCAGGACACGATCTGCTCCATGGGTTTTCGCTTTTTGGCGGGCGGCCACTTACCGGCTTGGGGATAACCCACGGGCAGGAGCGCGGCGATGCGCGCGGTACGCGGCGCGCCCACGATGCGGCGTACCTTTTTCTCGTCGTACCAGCCCACCCAGCAGGTGCCTACGCCCTGTTCGCGCGCGGCCAGCACCATGTGCTCCACGGCGATGGCGATGTCCATGATGAACCAGTTTTTGTCCACGAGCTGGCCCATGGCCGTGTGCGCCAGGAGGTTGGGCTGGCCGCAGCACACGATGACTGCGGGCGCGGTCTTCATCCACCGGTTGATGGAAGTGCCCGCGGGCGCGGCGGTGGCGAGCTTGCGCAGGGCCTCGGGGTCGCGAACAACCACAAAATGCCACGGCTGTGTGTTGTTCGAGGAAGGCGCCAGGCGCGCGGTTTCGAGCATGTGTTCCAGCACGGCGCCGGGCACGGGCCGGTCAGGGTCGAACGCGCGCACGCTGCGCCTCTCGCGAACCAGTTGCAGGAACGGGGTCTCGGTCATTGGGAATCGCATCCTTTCGTTGTCGTTTTTTTACTTGCGTTCCGGATGTGATATAATTTGTCCAAACCTTGTCAAAGGTGCGGCGCTCATGGGCGGATTGGCTGACAATGTTTCTGGCGGGACCGGGGACTGCGGCACGCACAACATGATTCCCGTGAAGAACGCCCATTTGAAATTCTATCACCAGACACCTCTATATTTTAAGGCCAGTGAAGGAATCGGGTTCGTGCTGTACAAGCACAAAAACATGACCATCGCCGACGCCCGCATCCTTCACGATCGGTTGCCCGACACCCTGTACATGCACATAAAGGACAAGGCCCTGGGCCTGGGCGAATTGCAGGCCGGGTTGAATGTGCAGTTGAAGGACGATCTGCAATCCAGCGATCCCGTGCAGGTCAAGGAAACCCTGATCACGCTAGTGAGCGAAACCCTCAAGGCGCCCACGGCCCAATCCGTGCAGGGCGCCGTGGCCACCATGGATGTGATCTTCTCCGAATACCTGAAAAACCGGCATGTCATAGACCGGCTGGTCAAGGTCATGGAGCAGGATTACACCACTGCGGCGCACTCGGTGAATGTCATGGCGCTCACACTGCGTTTCTGCTCGTTTATCGGCAAGCCGGAGAAAGACGCGCACCATCTGGGCTTGTGCGCGCTCCTGCACGATGTGGGCAAGGAGCGAATTCAGAAGAGATTGCTCCAGGCCCCGCGCAAGCTCGAACCCCTGGAATTCGAGATCATGAAGAAGCACACAATATACGGGTACGAAATCCTCAAGGAATGCAACCTCGACGAAGACATCTGCCTGTGCGCCCTGAAACACCACGAGCGCGTGGACGGAACCGGATATCCAAAGGGCGACACGGACATTCCCGAGAGCAGCCAGATCATCGGCTTCATAGACTGCTACGAAGCGCTCACCTGCAATGAGCGGCCCTATCGCAGCGCCGTGTCCCCGTTCGACGCTCTGTCCCGTATCAAATCCGAGCTGTTCTTCGGCAATTTCGGCAAGGACATTTACAGGGAATTCGTGCACAGCCTGGGCCGAAAGAACGGGACAGAAAAATAAATATTCAGCAACATACAGCTCGCGTCGCGGTTTTGCGATAACCGGAATTGCGTTGTATAATTAAACAGAGGCGTTTTCCGTTGAGAATACAAGACGGAATCATAAATGAAATGGAAAGATGACGGAAGACAGGCGCGGCGTTGTTCTCAACTTCATCTTGTCCCTTGAAAACGGGAGCATGAACATCCAGCCCGAAGTATAGACGCAGAGAGACATTTTTGCTCTCTAATCCGGCGCTTTTGATTTCTGGCTTAATTCCAATGAGGTTGAATACAACCGTAGTCACATGAAAGAAATAAATATGAAGAAGCAGAAACACTGTATTGAGACGCCGATCTGAAATCTGATTTTCGCGTGAGGTGCATAATGAGAACTTTTTCAGCCTATGTGGAATGGGATCCAGAAGCAAAGCTTTACATCGGCATAGTGCCCGGCATTCGCGGCGCCCACACACAGGCTGCGACACTGGATGAATTAAGCTCAAATCTTAAAGAGGTCCTGGAACTGTGCCTTGAAGAATACAAGGGTGAACTGGACGATCTTCCCCGATTCGTGGGTCTTCAGCAGATCGAAGTTGCGGTATGACGAAGCTTCCCATTGTTGATTTCAAAAAGATGGAGAAAGTTCTGCTGCGGCTTGGTTTTGTATCCGTGCGGCAAAAGGGCAGCCACATTTTCTATCGCCACCCGGACGGCAGAACCACAACTCTTGTTAATCATCCCGGAAGAGACCTCGCCCGCCCGCTGATACGAGAGATTCTTAGAGAAATCGAAATTTCACCGGAACAATTCAAGGATATCCTTGACAAGATATAAGCCGTTTGCCGCTGCTGCTTGCAGAGTAATGCCAGTGCCATCAACACCCCGGTTTTCATGAAACCGCTTGCAACCTGCATCTGCGTTGACATTCAGCCGGAACGGGATTAGAAATGCGGAATTGGCGGGGAGCGAAGCTCTTTCGCCGCAATCTGAACAAACATGTCCGGAGATGACGGGGAGGGACTATGGGCAGGGCGCGCACAATTTTGTTTTTGGTGGTTCTGTTGCTGCCGGGCTGCGCATCGCAGAAACGGGTGGAATCCGCGCCCTCGGCCGCGCCCAAGCCGGTTGCGGCGGAAAAGGAATCTTCGCGGGATAAAGAAATTTATTCGGTTCTGGAGTACCGCGCCGAGGATGAACACACCACTGTGATTATCCGTTATCCGCAATTCAACATGCCCGGACTGGACAAGCGGATCAAAGACAGCGCCATGAAGCCCCTGGCCGGGTTCCGAAAAACCATCGAGGAAGAATATCTCGATGCGGACATGGAAGCCGAGGGCGCCAATCCGCATTATGAATTGATTGTGGATTTTGATGTCCGCATGCTGACCCGGGATCTGTTGAGCCTGATGTTCACGCAATACATTGATTACAACGGAGCGCACCCCACGACATCGTGCGCGTCGCTGGCCGCGGACATGAAAACGGGCGAGCCAATCACCCTGCAAAGCCTGTTCAAGCCGGGCGCGGATTATCTCGCGGCCATTTCCCAGGCCACGGTTGCGCACTTTATGGACACCCTGGAGGACGCGGATGCGGACTGGGTCAACACGGGCGCGGGACCGCAACCGGAAAATTACGAAGTCTTTTATCTGCAGCCTTACGGCGTGGTGTTTTATTTCAATCCTTATCAGGTCACTTCATACGCCCAGGGTCCGCAGGAAATGCATTTCTTCGTGCTCGACGATCCCATGGCCGGAATAATGGCGCCCGACATGATCGAAAAGCTACAGGAAACGCATTGACCGGCCCGCGGGACTTACAGCCTTGCGGCCAATAGATTCAAGGGGAGAACCGGTTATGAAATCCGCAGGCAGAATTTGCATGGCCGCGGCGCTCGCGCTCGCCATAGCATCCAGCGCATCGCGCGCCGCGGGAAAGTCCGTGCTGGACGCCAAATCCCCGAACGGCGCGCGCACCGCGTCCCTCATTTGCTCGAACATTGGCAAGGTCGGCGCGGATGCGGACTATTCGCAGGCAAGCTGCAAGCTGGAGATTAAAACCGCAAAGTCGAAAACCACAATCGTTGTGGAGAGTGAGTTGAGTCCAAAAAAAGAAAACCCCGTGTTCGGCGACGGCATCGAGCTAAAAGATGTCAAAAAGCGAATCAAATGGTCCGCGGACAGCCGGTATCTGGTATATGTTCATTACACCGGGAGCACGGAGTTCGGCCCCTCCGGGCATGTGATTGTGCGCATCTTCGACACCAAAACCGGCAAATCCGCGAAATACGATCCGGGCGCGGATCTCATCGGGCACGCCAAATATGCGAACAACCCGCGCTGCGTGGTTCCCTACGGCGGCATCGAAATATTGAAGACTGGCGGCGTTGTCTTTTACACCATTAATGAGTTCCTCGCGCCCGGCGAGTACAAGGAAAACGCCTGCGAGAATTCGAGTTACAAAATCAACAGGATTACGATCAACTTCAGCGGCAAGGAAATTAAAAAGGAAGTTCTGAAGGAGAAGGGGTTCTCCTGGGGCTGAACCGCGCGCTTGCGGGCTAATGCGGGCATTCGCATTGTTTGTCCGGCGTGCACAGGCCGGGTTGGTCCGGGTCGGGCGATATGCCCTTCTCCGTGGCGCAGTAGCAGCAGCCGTTGGGCGCCTGCGCCGTGACTTCAAACGAGGCGACGCCAATCCTTTTCAATGCATAGGACTCCGGCCTGCAGTTTTCCCGGATCATTTTTTCCATCTCGCTCATGCAGTCTTCGTCGCTGAAATACAATTCCCGGGAAGCATATTTGCAGGCGGCGTCCTGGCCCGCGGGACTCGACAGGTCCAGGCCGGCTTCCGCGGCGTGGCGGTATCCCTCGGCCATGTAGTTGATGAGCCAGCCGCACTCGGAAACCTCGTTTTCCATTATGTCCGCGGAATTCATGCCCTGCGGCGTGTGCACGATGCGCCACTCGCCTTTGAACAGCCCCGCATACACCACCTGTTGCAGATCCCGGAACCCCGTGCGTTTGAGCGTTATGGGAACGCTTACGCATTCGGAGGGGCCGTATTGTGCGGCGAAAGCCTCGAACTCTTTTGTCTTCATGGCCACGAAATCCGCGTCAGCCTTTGCAATGTCTTCGGGCGCGGCGTCATAGGGAACAACATGGTCGAGCGTGCCGGAAAGCTCCGCGAACACGGTAGTGCAGGATATCTCAACGGGTTTGCCGGCCTCGCAGCGCAGATCCGGAACCGGCTCCCAGCTTAAATTGGTGTTCTCGTATTGAACGCCGTAATGCGGAACGAATTCCTTGAGCATCTGCTCCAGGGTTGTGCCGGCCTCCTTGAGTTCCTGGTCCGTGACTTCCGACCGGATAAGAAACTCCACGCTGGCTTTGTTTCTGATGTACCGGATCAAGTCGTCATTGTTCCCGCCGGATTTCTGGAACTCGCAGAAATCGTTCATGAGCTGCGTGATAGCATCGTCTGTGCCGTTCGATTCCGCAGCCTTGCCGGACGGGGCCGCGCCCTTGGCAGTATGTCCGGGGAGCGGCTTCGCGCAGCCGGAAGAAACGCAATATGCAACAAGAGTGAGGACGAAGAGCATGCCTGTTGTTTGGCGCATGGGGTTCTCCAGCCGGCCGGGGTTGAGCAGCGAATTGTGAGGAAAACATACCACATGCCGGTGCGCGCGTCCAGAGTCTGAAACGCCGTGCCCGGAACATTCTTGCGACGGGAAATCCCATGCACGGGCGCGGAGATTAGAATATGCAAAAGAGCCGGACCGATGCGCCATGAGTGTGCTGGCGGACATGGAGGAGACCCGGAATGAACAAACTGAATGCCCTTGCCGCGGCGGTCGCCCTGGCATGCGTGATTTTGTTTGCGGGCGCTGCGCGCGCGGAGCAGGAGCCTGTCCTGGATTGCAGCTCGGACATGCTCAACCAGCATGAGTTGAACCAGTGCGCGCACATGGGTTATCAGGAGGCGGATAAGGAACTGAACGCCGCATACAAAAAGCTCATGGCCATGATCGGAGCCGATGCAGACGCGAAAAAGGCGCTGATCGCCGCGGAGAGAGCCTGGATTGCATTCCGGGATGCGGAGTGCGCTCACCAGGCGTCCGGTTTGCAGGGCGGATCCATGCAGCCCATGATCGTGAGCCACTGTCTGGCGTCCATGACGCGCCAGCGCACCATGACGCTCAAAAAGCAATATTCCATGAACATGGAAGGCGATCCCACCGAGTACAGCATGGGCACGCTCATGCCCATCGAAACCGCTGCGCGAAGCTACTCGATCCGGCTTGCGGATGGAAATCCGGATAGAGAGTACGATGTTATCGGCGGCGGATTCCCGTGCGAAGTGTATGCGTCTGGCGTCGGAGAAATCATCACGGCTTATTGCGAGCGGCAGGTGGCGGACATCATGGCCGGGGAGCGATTCGCATCCGTCTGGACCACGCTTCACCCGTTGGACTGCGACGGATGCCATGTGCGCGACGCCGCGCCGGGAGCGGCTTTTCTGTTGATGCGCGAAGGCACGGAATGGAAGGGACTGGCCTGGGCGCTCACGCCCGAAGACGCCATTGTGGATCCGGCGCTCGTGAAAAAATACGGCATCACCGAGGATGAGATCGGCCCGCTGGGGTGGGGCGCGGGCAATTGAGATGAACGCGCTGTGCCGGACCTTGCGTCACGCGTTGTTTCGTGCTTGCTGGATGACTTCATGCCGAGATTCAATAACCGACTGGAACGCACCGCTGATGCCGTGCCAGTCCACGATATCCACGCGAAAAGGAAGCTCGGATTCTTCAAATGCGCTTGTCAGAGCGGCTTGCGCCGCAAGAGAGAGCTTTTCGCGATCCACGATGGCGATGTCAATGTCTGAATATTTCGCGGCTCCGCCCGTTACCCTTGATCCGAACACGCGCACTTCCGCATCGGGCACATGCTGCTTAAGAATGCGCAATATCAATGCGCGATGATCCGGTTGCAGGTCAATCATTTCCCGGCCCGTTCAGTTCCTTGAGTTTTTGAATCAGAAAGCCCGCATCCGTAATAAACCCCGGCAGAGCGCCTAGCACCTCTTCGGCCTTGTCCTCGTCGTAGGTGTGGCTTGTAAGATTCCTCGCCTGCCGGTACAGAAAAAAAGCCTGAACATCGGGTATCAGCCCCGATTCTCCGGCATGGCGCATGATGTCCCGAAACGACATTTCATTATATTCCCGCGGGGTTGCGCTCATTGCCATGAGCTGCCTTTTGATGAATTTGCACGCCAGTTCGTATGTGTATTCAAATCGTTGCACCACGGAATCCCGAAGGGCGTCCGCCATGTCCGTATCATCCGGCCCAACGGATTCCATGAGCGCAACAGCTTTTTTAAGACTTGCATACGCTTTTTCAAGACTGTCTATAATCAGCGCCATTATTCCTCCCGTACCCTCCATGCGCACGGCCCAACCGCTTTGGCTGTCCGCCATCAGAATTATATATCAATCCCGAGCCGTGCCGCGCGCTTTGTCTATTCCCGAACGCTTTTTCTCCGCGCATCTTGACATCCAGGCAACGGCGTGAGATAATGACTGACTAATCAGTCAAATTGTGGCAGGAGCGGTTTCATGGCTGTAACAAACAAGGAGAACGGCGCGGAAACCCGAACTGCGGGCAACGGCCGCGCCGCGCTGCGAAAGGCCGAAACCCGCGCCCGCATCAAGGCCGCGGCCCGCGCCGTGTTCGCGGAAAAGGGCTACGAAAAGGCCAATGTATCGGACATCGTGCGCGCCATCGGCATGGCCCAGGGCACCTTTTATTACCATTTCCAGGACAAGAAATCCATTCTCATGGAAATGCTCAATGAGTATTTTGATCAGTTCCGCGCGGTCATGAGCGACTGGATGCAGTCCGAGGACGCGGCGCCGGATGTGACTTACATATTCGCCCGGCGCGTGGCCGTGCTGCTTTATGAAAACAAAGATCTCACGCACATCATCATGCAGGAAGCGCACAATGCCGACGAAGATGTGCGCCGCCTGATCCATGGGTTCAACCGCTTTTTCTATGAGCAGGTGCGCTCGGGCCTGGACCTGGGCGTGGCACTGGGGCTGGTGCGGCCCATGGACACGCGCCTGGCGGCCGTGGCCCTGGTGGGCATGATTCGCGAAGTGGTCGCGAACAGAACCCGGAGCGGAGAAGACATTGACATCGAGCACCTGATCCGGGAGCTTGCGGAATTGCAGAATCACGGCATCCGGTTGAGGCCGGGCGCCGGGAACAATTTTTGAGGAGGATCTCTCATGCCATCCCTTGAGGAACGATTGAGATCGCGCCTGACGACCGTGGCCGCGAAAGCCGTCGAGGAGATGACCACGAACACCTTTTCGGGGTATCTGGTGAAGAAACTCATCGTGCCCGGCTCTTTCCGCAACACCGCGGACGGCGAAGGTGCGTTCAACGGGTTCCAGATCCAGGTGAAGAACAAGATCGGCGTGGCCACCATCGTGGGCTGCACGCCGGTCAAGATTGACGGCGAAGTCTTTCCCGTGGAGCAGATCCGCATCGAGCGCAAGGGCCAGGTCCTGCGCGCGGCGGACCTTTCCGAAAGCCTGCCCATCGCCACGGGGTTCGGCGACGAGATGATGATCGTCATCGAGGACGATCAGGGACTGGAAGCGGGCAGGCACACGGCCCAGCTCGGACTCAAGATGGTGGGCCTTGGCATCGTGCAGGTGACATTCGACGAGACCTTGAGCGGGCCGGGCTGCGAAAAACGCACGCGCAAAGCCGCGCCCGCCACGGACGGCGCGGACGATTTTTCGGATGTCATGCGCCGCACCGTGGAAATCGCCGCACAGCACATCGGCGCCAAAACGCTTGCGGATTGCGCAAAGGTTGTGCGCGGCATCGTGGTGGATTTCAGCGACATGGCCGCGCAGTACAGTGTGCGCGTATCCGAAGACGGCGGCGCGGAATTCGTGCCCGGCGCCATCGGCGGCGAGAAAATTCTCACCATCAAAACCACGCGCGCCGCGTTCCACAACATGGCCCACAACCGCCTCAACCCCGGCATCGCCTACGCGCGCGGCGACATCCGCCTCGAAGGCATCCCCATTCTGAAACTGCGCGGCATGGACCCCGTGATCACCGGCATTTTCCACGGGTATCGCGCGGCGTCCGAGGGCATAGAGTTCGACGCCGCGGCAGCGGCCGGGCAGCACGGGGTCATCGAGGAGATCTTCGGTTTCCTGGTCATGTTTCTGGACGAAGCGCTCAAGGCGCTGGACAAGGCGCTGGGCGTGTTCGGAGTCAAATACTTCTACGAGAAGTCGCTGAACCGCATTGAATTCGTGTGGTCCATACTGGATCGCGAAGTGCGCCGTGTCGTGGGATTCGGCAAGGGCGGAGCGGCCGGCGCAAGCGCGCCTGCCGGTGCGGTGGATGAAACCGGGCAAGCGCCTGCGCCCGCGGAAAAGCCGGCCGAAACCCTGCGCGACAGGCTCAAGAGCCGCATCTCCACGGCCATTGAAACCGCAGTGGGCGACGCCGCCAAAACCGCGGTCTCCGGCTATCTGGTCAAGCGCCTGGTGGCGCCCGGAAGTTTTCGCAACTTCAGCGAAAACGGCCAGGACCAGGGCTTCGAGGTCAAGCTTAAGAACAAGCTCGGCACCGCCACGGTCATCGGGTTCAGCGACATCATGGTGGACGGCGAAGTGTACGCCCTGGATCGGATCACCCTGCACAAGGAACGCAAAGTCCTGCCCGCGTCCGACATTTCCGAAAGCAAGCCGCTGCTGGTGTCGTTCGGGGACGAACTGCTGGTGCGCGTGTCCCGGCCCGGCGGCATGACGCCCGGCAAACACCGCGTGACCATGGGCGTGCGCATGGTTGGCGTGGGCGATGTGGATGTGGATTACGAAGAAAAGCTCACCCAGTAAAGGAGGCGTGCGCTCATGATATTTCGAAAGCTGAAAGTGCTGAACGACGACGAAATGCTCAAGATCGTGGAAGGCGCGTTCCGGATCCTGCAAACCACGGGCTGCCGGTTCGAGGACCCCGCATGCATGGACGAACTCGAAGCCATCGGGTGCTCCGTGGACCGCGATTCCCTTGTGGTAAAGTTCCCGGAGGACGCGATCTTCGACGCCCTGGAATCGGTGCCCTCGGTCACGCCCCCTGACAATCTGCCCAAGGCGCGCGTGGCCAGCGCCAACAAGGGCTTCCTGCTCGACTACCACACGCGCAAAATGCGCCGCGGCAAGACCGAAGACGCGCGCAAGATCATCACCCTGTGCAACAATCTCACCAACATCACCCTGGCCTCGGCCGGCGTGGTGCAGGACGATGTGCACAACGACGCGGTCGAGGTGTTCAACACGGCGCTGCTGCTCAAGTATTCCGAAAAGCTGTTCAACCAGTGGGTGTACAACACGGACAATGTGCCGTTCGTGCTGGAGATGGGCGAGATTGTCACGGGCGGCGCCGAGGAGTTGAAGCAATCGAGCCTGCTGAACTACATGCTGAACCCCATCGCGCCGCTCCGGTTCCCGCCAACGCAATTGAAAATGACGCGCCTGTACGCACAGCGGGATCTGCCCCTGTCCGTGGCGTCCATGACCCAGACCGGGAGCACCGCGCCCGCCACCATGGCCGGCGCGCTCGTGGTGTGCACGGCCGAACTGCTCGCGGGCCTCGCGTGGATCCATTCCCTGAACAGCAAAAGCCCGGTGGGGCTGGGCGCGCTCACACAGGTGTGCGACCTGCGCACCGGAGCGCAGCTCTACGCGGGTCCGGAGCAGGCCATCATGTTCCTGGGCATGCACCAGATCATCCGCTATCTCGGCTACACAAGCGGCAACACATCGTTCGAGACCGATTCCTGCGACTTCGATTTTCAGAACGGATGGGAGAAGGCCCTGTCCGGAGTGTTATGCTGGGCCGCGGGGTTCGACATGTTCGGCCAGGCCGGGTTCCTCATGGACGGGTTCTCCATGGAGCAACTGGTTCTGGACAACGAGGCTATGGGCATGCTGCAGCGCGTGGGCCAGGGCATGGTGGTGGACGAGGATGCGCTGGCGTTTGATACGATCAAGGCCGTGGGGCCAGGCGGCAACTTCCTGGGCGAACGGCACACCATGCTTCACGCGCGCGATTTCTGGCTGCCATCGGTGTTCCCGCGTGTGAGCTTCGAGCAGTGGCAGAAAGAGGGCGCGCGCCACATCATTGATGTGGCGCACGACAAAGTGGAGCAAATTCTCGCGAACAGCGCCCTGGAACTACAGGTGAGCGAAGACCAGGCCAGGGCCATTGACGATGTGGTGCGCCGCCGCCTCGCGCAGGTGGGCGGTTCCTGGGAAGGGGTGATCTGAATGATTTTCAACCAGCTCGACATTCTGTCCGAAAATGAAATCGAACGCATTCTGGACACCAGTTACCGGATTCTTGAAGAGGTGGGCCTGCGGTTCGAGTGGGCGCCTGCGCTCGACACGCTCGAAGCGCGCGGGTGCATGGTGGATCGCCAGGCCATGCATGTGCGCATGCCGCGCAAACTTGTCGAGGAAGCCGTGGCGGGCATGACGCCCCTGGCGCGGCCCCAGGATTATCCCAAAATCTTCTGGGCGCCCTGGATCGGCATGAACCTCATCGAGTTCGAAACCAAAACCCGCCGTCCCGGCCGCCTCGACGATTGCCGCAACATTGTAAACCTCGTCAACAATCTCGAAAACATTTCCGTCTCCTCAACAGGCGTGGTGCCCCAGGATGTGCCCATCGAGATCGCCGATGTGTTCATGGCCGAACTGCTCTTCAAGTATTCGGAAAAGATTTTCACCACATGGACATACACCATCGAGACCGGGCGCGACCTGGTGGAGATGGCGCTGGCCGTGACCGGAGGCGAAGAGGAGTTTCGCAATTCCAAGGTGCTGAACTATCTGGCGGAGCCTGTCACGCCCCTCAAGATGCCGCGGCACATGCTTGAGATCATGACCCTGTATGCCCAATACGATCAGCCCATCAACATGGGGTCCATGGTGCAGGTCGGCACCACCGGTCCGGCCACACTGGCCGGGTCCGTGGCCCTGCAGATGGCCGAGAACATGGCCGGGCTTGCGTACCTGTACTGCCTCGGTTCCAAATCGCCCGTGGCGCTGGGCGGCCCCATGCAGACCAGCGATATGCGCACGGGCCGCTGCCTGTATGCCGCACCCGAGCTGTCACTGATTCATCTGGCCCTGGTCGCGTGCGCGCACCACCTTGGCTACATGTCGGGCTGCACCTCGGGACTGTGCGACGCCAACACCATGGATTTCCAGTGCGGATGGGAGCGCGGCCTGTCCGGCGTGCTGCTCTGGGCCGCAGGCTCGGAAAGCATCGGCATGCGCGGCGAAATCGGCGGAGGCGAGGGCTTCAGCATGGAGTCCCTGGTGGTGGAAAACGAAATGGGCGGCATGCTGCGCCGCATCAGCGAGGGCATCATCGTGAACGACGAGACCCTGGCGCTCGACATCATCGAGAAAGTCGGCATCGGCGGCAACTACCTGTACGAAACCCACAGCGCGCAGCACGCACACGATTTCTGGCAGCCCGAGGTGTTCAGCCGCAAGCAGTACGCCCAGTTCTGGGAGAATTACAGGCACATCGAGGAGCGCGCGCATGAAAAGGTCGCGCGCATCCTTGACACCAGCGAACTCTCGCTCCAGGTGGACGAGGATGTGGCCCGCGAGATAGACCGCATCGTCAAAGCGCGCGTGGACAAGCTCAAATCCGCATGAGGAGGCCGCGTCATGGCTGACTTTGAAGCGTTGAAGAATTCCGTGATTGACATGGACCCGGACCGGGCCGTGGAACTGACGCAGTCCGCGGTGGCTGAAGGCGTTGCGCCCCTGGACATCGTGAACACGGCGCTGATTCCCGGCATTGATGTCGTGGGCCAGAAGTTCCGCGACTTCGAGTACTTCCTGCCCGAGGTGATCATGGCGGCCAAGGCGTTCAAGGCCGCGTTCGAGGTGATCCTGCCGCAGTTGAACGAGGCCGGTTACGAGCCTAAGGGCAGGGTGCTGATCGGCACCGTGTCCGGCGACAACCACGACATCGGCAAGAACATTGTGATCGCCCTGCTGCAGGGCAGCGGATACGAGGTGCATGACGCGGGCGTGGATGTGTCCGCGCAGCGGTTCGTGGAACTGGTGCGGGACATCAAGCCGCATGTGGTGGGCATGTCCGCGCTGCTCACCACAACCATGGCCGTGATGCGGGACACCATCGCGGAACTGTCCGGCGCGGGGCTGCGCGATTCCGTGAAGGTCATCGTGGGCGGCTCGTGCGTGAACCCCGAGTTCGCGCAGAAGATCGGCGCGGACGGTTACGGCGAGGATGCGTCCGAAGCGGTCAAACTCGTGGATCGCCTGCTCGCGGTGTGACCGCCTAATGCGGTTCGGCTTGAGAGCATATTGCGCCACAGGGAGGCATTGCCATGGATTTGCTTTCACTCCTCAAACAAAAGAAAGTTCTGATTCTCGATGGGGCCACGGGCACGCAGCTTGCGCAGCGCGGCGCGCCCGCGGGCGGCCGCGCAAACATCGAAGCCCCGGACAAGGTCACGGCCGTGCACAGGGCCTACATTGACGCCGGATCCGACTGCGTGATCACCAACTCCTTTTGCATGAACCGCATTTACATGAAGGCGAACAGCTTTTCCGTAAGCGTTTCGGACATGAACGCGCGCGCCGCGGAACTGGCGCGAAAAGCCGCAGGAGACCGCGCCCTTGTGCTTGGAGGATTCGGACCCACCGGGGAATTGCTCAAGCCCGTGGGCAACATCACCGAAGCGGAGTGCGAGGATGCTTTCGCGGAACAGGCGCGCGCCCTGGCGGACGCGGGAGTGGACGCGTTCATCATCGAGACCATGATGGACATGAACGAGGCGGCGTGCGCGGTGCGCGCGTGCAAGCGGAACTTCACCCTGCCCGTGATCGCATCCATGACATACGCCACCACGCGCGACGGCGGCCGCACCACCATGGGACACCGCGCAGAGGACTGCGCGCGCATCCTCGCCGCCGCAGGCGCGGACATTTTGTCCTGCAACTGCGGCGACCTCGACCCCGCGGAGACCGCCATCATTGTTTCATCCTATAAAAACGCATCGGATCTGCCTGTGCTGGTGGAGCCGAATGCGGGCAAGCCTGTATTGGACGATAACAACAACGCCGTGTATTCCATGCCGCCCGCGGAATTCGCCCAGGGCGTTCTGGAGTGCATCCGCGCGGGTGCGGCCCTGGCCGGCGGGTGCTGCGGCACCACGCCTGATCACATCCGCGCCCTGGCTGAACTTGCCGCGTCCCTTTGAAAACCGCCGGAGGATTGCTCCCATGACCCAGAACAAGCATTTCGGAACCCGTGTCGTCGGAGGGTGGAAGATGCCGCATCCTTCAACGAGGCCCATCAATCCGCCGCTGTACCAGAGCACATCCTACATCTACGACGATCTCGATGCGTACATGGAAGGCGGATCCGAGGCCATGCTCGGACAGGGCGGCCGTTTTTTCTATTCGCGGACCGGCAATCCCACCACGGCCATGTTCGAGCACAAGATCGCGGAACTCGAGGGCGCTGCGCGCGCCGTGGCATTCGCCAGCGGAATGGCCGCCATCAGCACGGCCCTCCTTGGCCTGCTCAAAACCGGTGACCGCATCGTGGCACACAGCAAAATGTACAGCGCGTCCGACACCCTGTTCGGCGAGTATCTGCCCCAGTGGGGCATCAAGGTGGATCTTGCGGATCTCACGGACCCGCGCCAGTTGAAAAAGGCGCTTTCGCGCCCGGCCAAAGTTCTGTTCATCGAGACGCCCGCCAATCCTCTGGTGGAGATCATTGACATTCCCGAGGCCGCGAAACTGGCCAAGGCCGCGGGCGCAACCGTGGTGGTGGACAGCACCTGGGCAGGTCCGTATCTCATGAAGCCCCTGGAGCTTGGAGCGGACCTTGTGGCCGCGAGTTCCACGAAATACATCAGTGGGCATGACGACGCCCTGGGCGGCTATGTGGCCGGCCCCGCGGATCTGGTGGCGCAGGTGGACAACTACATGCTCGTGCTGGGCGGGGCCATGAGCCCCACGCACGCGCTCTACACCATGCGCGGCCTGCGCACCCTGCACATCCGCATGGACCGCCACGGCGCCAACGCGCTCGAAGTCGCACAATTCCTCGAATCGCATCCCAAAATCAAGAAGGTCTGGTATCCCGGACTCAAGAGCCACCCCCAGCACCATGTCGCGAAAAAAATCATGACCGGGTGGTCCGGCATGATCGCGTTCTGGGTTCGCGGCGGCGCGGAACAGGCCCGGGCGCTGCTGAACAGCCTCGAAGTGTGCAATGTGGCCGTAAGCCTGGGCGACGCCTGCACCCTTATCGAACACCCCGCCACCATGACCCACATCACGGTTGACAAAGAGCGCCGGGACCGGCTCGGCATCACGGACAACATGATCCGCCTGTCCGTGGGCCTCGAAGATGCGCGCGACCTGGTCCGCGACCTGGACCGGGCGCTCATGCGCATCTGACTCTGTCCGCAGGCTCCGACGGAAATCCGGGTTTCGATATCCGTCCCGTTTCCGTCAATCCTTTTTCCAGTCTATTTCGATATCCATGGTCCCGTTGTGATCGAGGATAAGTTTCAGCTCACCCGGTTCCCATTCGGATTTCAGCCGGCCCAGTTTGCCGGCAACCAAGCGCACTTCGGGGCGCTCTCCTTGCAGTCCGAGCAGTTCAATCACGGTCGTGCGTATTGTGGAGTCCGTGGGGTTTGAAATGTATTTGTTCAACACATAATCGCAGTATTGTTCGTTGTTGAGGTATTGGTTGTCCCAGACATCGGCGTCGCTGTCTATCCGGTAGTTGCTGATGTGCAGGGAAACGCCGCCTGGTCTCTGGCGGAGAATTCCGAAGGTGTGCGGGGGCAGGCTTCCGGCCGCCCGCAGATCCTGGCGGTCCGAGAGCTGGAAGTCGAATCCGGCTGTTGTGTTCGAGTTTTCATTCGGGTTCGCGAAAAGCCATGCGGCGCCGTTGTTCACAAACCATGCACCGCCCGATCCCGCGGCAGGATAGAGATTGTCAAAAAAGATTTTTTTGGCCTCGGGATTCACCAGGTTGTCCTTGTAAAACTCGTCGTCTATCACAGTGGGGAACAATGCGTTTGCGGACTCATCGGCGAGCATGGGTATGATGGGGATGAAATAGTAGCGGCCCGTGGAAGGCAGCCATTCATAGTGAGTGCTGTTCTCCGGGCCGTAAAGAGCGGTGAACAGGTGGTCCTCGCGAAGTGTGCGGGGCGCGGCCTGGGAAGGGCGGTATGCGGCTTTGATTCTGGCACGCACCGCATCGCGATCAGGGATGAGCTTGTGCTGAATTATCTGGCGGATGAGCGGCAGAATGACATTGTCAAAAGCCGGGGTTGTCCTGGAGCCGTCGCAGGACGAATAGCCCTGGAAAAAAGCCTCCAGAGAAAACAGGGATGCGCCGCCGGATGCGGCGACAAGCCACTCGATGCCGTATAGCGCGTCCGGATACGAGAACACGGATTTCCAGGGCTGGGCGCTCCGGTGAGGGGCCATGGATGGTTTGTAGAGCTGCTCGAATCCTCCTTCCCACCACAACCAGCCTTCGCTGTGAACGCCCCAGGCGGCGGTTGTGCCGGTCACCCAGAAACCCAGGACTGCCGCGTCCGATGTGAAGCGGCGGCCGCTCCCATTGTGCTTGTGCGTTAGAATGACATGCGCCCCATATTTGCGTATGGCTTCGAAAAGCGCGGGTTCGGCCCCGGCTTTGACGAACACATGGGGGGCCTTGGGAAACGGCGCGTCCCAGCTCATGTCCTGCCAGATGAAGTACCCGCCGTGTGTTGCGGCCACTTCCATGTATCTCGTCATCTTTTCCATGAACGCGGCGTCAAGGTTGGCGCCGGTCAATCCTCCCGTGGCGCTGATTTCGGAAATGTTCAGCCCGATCACATTCGGGTACTTGTCGAAAAGTCCGGCCCAGTATTCCATGGGAGTGTCGTTCGTGCTGTTGAATCCTTCCGTTTCGATGATTGCTGGCGCGTTGAGTTTTTGCGCCATGTCCAGAACAGACTCAATCCACGCGCGCGTTTCCGGGGAATCCGATTTCATGGGGTTCACATGCACGCCGAAATACGGCTTCACATCTTCCGGAAGATTTTTCCAGAAGTTTTCCAGTTGGGACGGGTTCGCTCCATTGTAGACGCTGCTGTAAACAAAAAGGGGATTCTCGTTGTTGATTGGGCGGCGCAGAATAGTGTGCGCCTGTTGTGCCGATGCGGTGAACGAAAACAAGAGCAGGACGGCCGCTGTCGCAAGACTTGTGAGAAATCGCGCCCCTCTTGTGCAGAATCCGGTCATTCTTTGCTCTCCTCTCATCAAATGAAGACAAATATACCATATTTTACGAATAATGCTATCGCCGTTTCGAGCGCGGCGGGCTATGCTATGCAGGACGGAGCGGCGCATCGTGAGCGAATCCCCTGCCCGCAGGCGCGGGTTTTACATGCTGATCATCCATCTGCCGGCAAGCGCGCGCATCGCCGTGGGCGCTCTCGGCGAATTCCTGTTCAAGAAGGGCTATTACATTTATGTGGGTTCGGCCCAGGGCGGGCTGGACCAGCGCGTGTCACGGCATTTAAGGCCGGACAAGCCGCTGCGCTGGCACATTGATTACCTGCTCGAACATGCGCGCGTGGTGGAAACGCTCATGTTTGACACCACCGGCGTGCGGGACGAGCAGGATTTGCGGCGGCGGCTCCTGGGCATGCCCGGCGGGGACGGCCGGGACCTTGAGGAACTCCCCACCGAGTGCCTGCTGGCGCGGTCCGTGGCCGCGCAGCACGGGGCGTCGGCGCCTGCGGCGGGATTCGGTTCGTCCGATTGCAAATGCGACACGCATCTGTTCTATCTGCCCGATCCGGGCATGCTGCAATTCACAAATTCCACGCACTGAAAACATGAATGAACGGAATGCGAATGCGTCCGTCACCGCAGCATGAGGGCGATGACCATGGCGATGATGAGGAACATGGAGAGGATGACCATGACCTCGGGGAAAATGGACAATGAAATGGCGCCGCGGCGGATCATGCCGCGCACGACCAGGAACCGCCAGCCGGACACAAGAATGAGCACGCCGGAAAGGATGAAGGAGAACATGCTGACCAGGTAAAGGTCTTGTCCGTTGCCCACGGGTGAATTCGCTGCGCCGGGCATGTGCACCATGATATCCAGGCGCTCGACCACGAAACCGAAAACGAGCAGGGCGATGCTGGTGCGGCACCAGGCCAGAAAGGTGCGCTCGTTGGCCATGTGCGTGCGGAAGTCGTCGTTGGTGGCTCGGCGGCGTCTTGCGTGCGCGACGGGATCCGGCTCGTTTACGATTCTCATGTTCTGGCCGTGTTCCTGTTCCATAATGGAAGCAAACCCCTCCCGCAGTCAAAAAGTTTCAGCAATGCCATCAGTGTAACAGAAAAAAGCCGCGCACGAAACCGTGCGCGGCTCTGGAGTCCTGTATTGCGTGCGCCCGTGTCAGAAGGAGAAATCTTTGGGCAGCTTGCTTTTGGGGGTGCCCAGGGGCACCCAGCTCAAGTCCGTGATGGTGAAGGTGGGATTCTTTTTCTTGAAGATGGGAACCACGCGCATGCCGATCTCCGGCTCTCCGTATGAGAGATAGCCCATGAGAATGGTGTCAATGTTCGGGTGCGTGAATTCCACATTGATGAACTTGATGGGAATTTCAAGAGTGTTGAAAGCGCCGGTGCGTTCGGTGACCATGAATGAGTGAACCGTGCCGGTCTCCTGGGCCACTTTGGTGATGTCCACGGGCTTGTTTCGGGTGAGGCAGTCCGCGCAGCACGAGCGGAAGGGGATCCAGATGGTGCCGGGGAATTCGCAGTCCGGGTTCACGCACTGCGCGCCCATGAGCTTGCCCTTGGGCACGCTCTCGAAGAAGATGGCTTCTCCGCCGTAGGAGTGGATGTGCGTAAGCTCACGCGGGTTGGTGACGCCGCACAGCTTGTTCTTCTCGTTGTAGATGGGCGTGTTCGGTATGATGCGGTGAAAGTTGCCGCTGACCTTGTACTGGCCATTGACGACTTTGACCCTGGGTTCCACGAACTTTTTGGATGCGGTCTTTTTGGTGGCGGCCATGATTACTTGCCTCCTTTCAGCCTGGCTTCGGGGCGTTCCACAATGGTGGCGGTGACATGCGAGCCGACGCCGGCGTGGCTGATGGCCAGAGCGCGCTTGGCGCCCTTGATGGTGAGGTCCTGCCAGTTGCGGGGTTTCTTCTTGCCGAAGGAACGCCAGCGCGCTTCGGAGCCGTGGATGTCCGCGTGTTTCTTCCAAAGGTGCAGGCCGCATTCGCAGACCTGCATGAGGCCGGTTGCGCCCACGGCGTGCATGCAGCCGATGAGGCCGCCGCTCGGGTTGGCGGGCAGCTTGCCGGGCTTTTTGGTCTTGGGGTTGATTACATAACAGTCGCCGGATTCCACATAGGTGCGGCCTTCGCCGTAGGGGCGGATGCCCACATCTTCGTAGCTCTGGATGTCGCTGATGGTGAAGGCGTCGTGCAGTTCCACGAAATCGAGGTCCTTTGTGGGATCCTTGACGCCGGCCATGCCGTAGGCGTAGTGGCAGGCCATGCGGGCCGCGAGGAACCCGGAGAAGCCGGGGTAGCGGTCTCCGCCCGGGAAGCGCTTGCCCAGATCTGCGTACTGTTCCTTGGTTTCATGGGGCAGGAGCGGGATTTGCATGTCGCGGCGGTCGGCCACGCGCAGGGAGTGAGACCCGGCGCCCACATGCACCAGCAGCGGATCGTCCGTGAGCTTGTATGCGGTCTTCTTGTCCGCCACGATGCAGCAGGCCGAGCCTACGCTCATGAGGCAGCAGTCCAGCGCACGCAGGGGATAGGCCACGATGGGCGATTCCAGAACATCCTTGACCGTGATTTTCATCGGCCCCTGCGCGAAGGGGTTGTGGATGGCGTAGCCGCGGTTCTTGACCGCGATTTTGGCCATGGTTTCGCGGAAGGAAGGCTCGCTCTTGCCGAAGATTTGCCAGTAGCGCTGGGCCATGACCGCGTAGTAGCCGGTGTAGATATGGCCCATGGGGGTTTCCCAGTCTTTGTCCGCGGCGCATGCGATGTAGTTGTTGCCCTCGTCCGTGGGCACTTCGTCCATGCGCTCCCAGCCCAGGGCCAGGGTGCAGTCCGAGTAACCCGAGGCCACGGCCTTGACCGCCTCCCACAGGGCCGAGCCGCCGGTGGCGCCGCCGGTCTTGATGCCGACATTGCCCAGCGGGTCCAGGCCCAGGCGGTCGTGGATCACGGCCTCGCCCAGAAGCTGGTCGCCGAAGTGGTCGGCGAAATAGCCGTAGTAGCAGGTGTGGATGAATTTCTTGAGTTTGGCCGGGGTGGTCCCGATGAGTTCCGCGGCCATTGTGAGCGCATCAATCGCGAGCTCCTCCTGGCGCTTTTCCGGGAACGCGCGCCGAAACTCGGATTCGCCCGCGGTCACGAGATACACATCCCGCGACATCTTGGGGATCTTGAGCTGCTCTTTGCTGAAAGTGATCATCGCAAACTCCTTTCGGAAGACTTATGATGGGGCCGCCGGGGCGGCTCGTCATTGCCTGCGTCTCGATGCTTTATTTAAGGAACGCGGCCCGCCGCGCACCTGTGTTGCTTTTCATCAGCGGATTGGTTCGTCAAAACAGATCGTGCATGGTCTCACGGGGAGCAATCATTCACGACACCTGGGGATGGAGTATATCACAACACCGCGCGGGGGTTCAAGCGGGAATCGTGCAAATCCGTGGGCAGGGGCGCTGTTGCTCATAAAATATCCGGGCTGGTGGCGGGCGGTTTGCAAGTATTGTAAAATTTTTATTAGAAAGCGGGAAAGTATTTAAAATCAGACGATATGGTGGTTTCCGCATTTTTTCATGCGGCGGGAGCGGAGCGGCTCCGGACAGAGGTGGAGAATGAACACATCAAATCCGAGGAATATCATCATCATCCTGGTTGCTGGCGTTGTGATCATCGCCGCAGCGTATTTTCTCCTTGGCAGACGCAACGCCCCGGCCACATCCCTGGATCAGCCTTCGCAGGGCATGACCTTCCAGAACTGGTACAAGGAAAAATCCGCGGGCGTCGAAAAGGGGCAGGCCGCGTCCGTGCTGTCCGAAGTGGAAGCCAAGCTCGATCCGTCGCAGACGGCGAACCGTGACCCGGGCATGCTGTATGCGATGTTCGCGCTGCGCGGCGACGCCCTGGTCAAGCTGAACCGGTGCGAAGACGCGGTGGAGAGTTATGAAATGGCCGCCGGCAATCTGCGGGACGCGCAGTTTCTTTTCATCCGTGACGACGGCAAGGATCCGCGCGATCAGATGATCACCGATGCCGAACGCGCGGCCCAGCAGTCGCGCCTGGACTCCAAGCTCGAAAAAGCGCGCGCCTGCGCGCAATGAATGCTCGAAACATAAACATTCCATAACAATTGCCGTCAAATAGAGCAAGAAGACTTTGCGTCTCCGTGCGCGTTTATTCTTCCTGGAACTGGTCCGGGGTTTCGAGGGTGAGGCCGCGGAACCTGCCGGTGGAGAAATCGCGCAGCAGGATATTGCACGCGCGCTCGAGGTCCGCCTCGCCGCCCCTCTGCACGCAACCGCGCCGCCGGGCCAGGGACCCGATCAGGTCCAGGGGTTCTGCCGTGTCCGGCGGGTCCATCTGATAGGTTTTCGCGAACAGGCCCGTATATCCGCCAGCGATGACGCGCTGCGCCAGGTATGTGGCCGCGGCCTGGGTGTCGAACATGTTCTCCTGCAGGCAACCGATGAGACCGAGGATGTGCGCCTGCTCCTCGTTGCGGATCACGGGGTTGATCACTCCGGGCGTGTCGTAGAGGAACACGCCGCCGGGGAGTTTCACAAGCTGCAGCCCGCGGGTGATTCCGGGCTTTGCACCCGTGTGCGCGCGCCTGTTGCCGGCCAGAATGTTGATGAGCGTGCTTTTCCCGACATTGGGAATGCCGATGATGAGGGCCTTGATCATGCGGCCCGGCTCACCGTAGAAAGGGATGTCGAGGCTGGAGAGCAGGGCGCCGGGCTTTGCGTTTTTTCCGAATGGCAGCTCGGCGGCGATGCGCCCCTGGTCCGCCAGGGCGGTTTTCCATGCGCGGGTGGCCGCAGGGTCGGCCAGGTCCGTTTTGGACAGGATTGTGACATGGTGCGGGCCGGCGAGGATGCGGGTGAGAATGGGGCAGCGCGAGGCGTGCGGGGCGCGCGCATCCACCACCTCAATGGCGAGGTCCACGGTGGCGGCGAGTTCCTCCACGCGCTCGATGGCCTTTTTCATGTGGCCGGGGAGTACAGTCTTGCGCTTGCTCATTCGCTTCCTTTCGAGCCGCGGATTGTCACTTTGCGCCCGTTCACCGCGACGCGGCCCTCGGCGAAAAGCTGGATGGCCTGCACGAACAGGGGTTTCTCCGCGGCCTGCACGCGCACGGCCAGTGTGTCCGGCGTGTCGTCGTCCAGCACGGGCACGCACTGCTGCATGATGATGGCGCCGTGATCGTATTCTTCATCCACGAAATGGATGGTGCAGCCCGAGACTTTCACGCCGTATTGAATTGCGGCTTCATGCACATGATGTCCGTAGTGGTCCTGGCCGCAGAACGCGGGGATGAGCGCCGGGTGGGTGTTGATGATGCGGTCCCGCCAGGTGCGGATGAATCGGTTCGAGAGAAACGACATGAAGCCCGCGCAGATTACGAGGTCCACGGGATGTTTCGCCATGGCGTCGAGCATGGCGTCGTTGAGGCGTTCCACGGCATCGGCCCCGTGCCGGGCGTTGTATTCCCTGCGGTCGAAGGCGTAGTGCGGGATGCCGTGCTTCTTCGCGCGCTCAAGCCCGAAGGCGTCCTTGTTGCTGGACAGCACCACCTGGATTTTCGCGTCCAGTGTCTTGTCCTCGATGCGGTCCTGGATGTACTGGAATGTGGTGCCGCCGCCGGAGAGCAGGATGGCGAGATTCAGAGCGGGCATGGCGCTGGACCTCCGGGAAAGGGATGTAAAACGCGCGC
>JAGUYV010000038.1 GCA_020061125.1 bacterium
GCAGCCCAAGCTTAGCGCGTCTCTGGCGCAGCTTTTCGGACCGGACGGCCCCGACGCCCTGTTCGAGTGCTCGGGCACGGCCCCGGCCACGCAGCAGGCCATCGCCATGGCCCCGCGCGGCGCGAGCATCGCCCTTGTGGGCATGTGCTCCGCGAGCGTCAGCATCATCCCCATGAGCCTGTTCCAGCGACAGATCGCCATCATCGGCTCGTTCGGCAACACCCAGACCGAGTGCATCGAGTGCATGGATCTCATGGCCGGCGGCGATATCCCGTCGCGCGAACTCATCACCAAGCGCATCGCCCTTGAGCAGGTTCCCGCGGAATTCGAGCTTCAGCTCACAAGCAAAACCGATATCAAAGTACAGACGCAGATGTTCGAGGAAACCAATTAGCAACGAAGATAAAGGGCGGCAACCGCGGGCTTTGTTTACTTCTCCCCGGCTTCGCCCACAAACGGTTCGAGCCGTGGTTTGAGCGTTTCCCACTGCGCGGCGATGCCTGCAAATGCGCCGGGGTGCTCATCGTATCCGAATCCGCCCAGTTGCGCATATAAATCCCCAAGCTCGATCACGAGTTTGTGCAGTTCCGCGCCCTGGCGCGCGCTGGAATACCGGGGTTTCTGCTCCGCCAGCGCCTTCATGAACGCGTCCAGCGCTTCGGACAGCTCATCCGCAAAACCCATGTCCGCAGCCTCGCCGCTTGCTGCAATCTGCATGAGGCTGTCAACCTTCTGATAGGCTTGCACCACAGCGGGATCGGGCGGAACCTGTTTTCTGAAAATGCACGACGGGCATGTCAGAGCAACCATGAGCAAAAGCAAAGCGCGGAATGCAGATCCGGGATAAAGGGTCTTCATGGAAATCATCTTTCGGCAATTTACGCCATGGCGCGGAACATGAGCGCGGACAGGAACCCGAACACGGTCAGGATGCCCACCAGCCAGCCGCCGTGCTCATAAGCTTCGGGCAGCATGGTCTGCGCGATCATCGCCAGCATGGCGCCCGCGGCCAGGCCCTCGACAACCGCGTGCAAATGGTGCGGCACGGCATGGAATGTGACATTGCCGATGAGCGCTCCAATGCCTGTCAGGATGCACAGCGACATCCACATCCAGAAAATCTTGCCTGTGGAATGCCCCTGCTTTTTCATCATGGCGCCGCTGGACATGGCCTCGGGCAGGTTGGCGAAGAACAGGCCGCCGATGAGCGCGGGACTCACGGCCTTGCCGATCATGCTCGCGCCGATGACCAGGGACTCGGGAATGCCGTCCAGAAAGATGCCGAGCCACATGGACAGGGCTGCGTTGCCGCCGCCTTCTTTGTGCATGACTTCGGACATCTCGGCAGCGGACGGGCGCACATCTTCTTCGTGAATGTTTTTGATGGCGATGCTTTTCCACTCTTGCGCGTCCATCAAGCCCATGGCCTGATTGCCCGCCCTGCGCTCGCCGGCCAGTTTGGTCACGGCATCGCGCAGCCGCGGCAGGGACGCTGTCAGGGCGGAGAAATCCTGGGCGTGGATTTCCCAGACCATGGTGTCCTCGAGGCATTCCACGGTAGCCGAGCGCGGCTCGTTCCATAGAAGCGCCATTTCGCCGAAAGTTTGCCCGTCCTCGAGTTCGGATATGGTTTTCTGATCGCCGCCCGTGTCCGCGGTCTGCACGCGCACCCGGCCGTTTTCGATGATGTACAGGGAGGTGGCGGGATCGCCCTGGCGGAAGACGATGTCCCCGGTCTTGAAGAACCGCTCAACGATGCTGGGCACGATGTGGTGCATGTCCTCGGGCGGCAGGGCGCGCAGGATGTCCACCTGGCTCAATTTGCTTAGCAGCGCCTGCATCTTCTCGCGCTTGTGCTTTTTGATGTGAGCGACCAGGGTCGAGGCTTTGCGCAGATAGCCGCCGCTGTTTTCCAGCGCGGCGTTGAGTCCCACGAAGACCAGGCCCCCGAGCACGCAGCCGATGCTTATGGGCCAGAAGCCTTGATGTACGAACGCAGGCTCGATTAGCTCGAGGGTGAGGGCGGACAGCAGGTTGCCCGCGCCGAACGCCATGAGCGCCGCCACGATGCGCGCCGACGGCTTGAGCCAGATGCCCAGCATGGAGCCGAGCGGCAGGGACACCGCGGTGAACGCCCCGAACCAGAACGCCATCATATACGGCCTTGTCAGAAATTCCAGCATAATATGCTCCTTGATAAAAATCAGATCAGGCCCGCGGCGGCCGCATCCGCGCATCCGCTTCGCGGGCCATGCAAGCAGCTTGGAACCAATAATTGTCTTATGCGTGTCATCGGATAGGGATTGTATTTTGTTTTTTCAAACAATGCAACGCAAATTTTATTGCAGGCGCCGTGCGCAAACCCGGCATGTTTGCACTTTTGGGTGAAACATGATAATTATGGAAATGTTTATCAACATGGCCGTGCTGTAGCTGTACATCACAATCCTTTCCGGGCATCCGGCCCGTCATGCTGCGCCAGAGGTGGGTTCATGCGAAAAATCACGGTTTCCACGGGCATTTACTGGGTCGAGATACCCGGCGCCGGGCTGCGCATCCTGTGCGGGTGCCCCGCGGATGCGGTCAAGCACCTCATGCGCCGCGGCCTCATTGTGACCATGGAGAAAAACGGCGTCACCTATGAGAGCGGCCCCAACGCCATTCTTCTCTCGGATGTGCCCCTTCAGAATGAGCGCTTCTCCAACCTGGGCGAGTTCCCGGTGCTGCAGATGTTGTACCGTCAGGGCATGATCCTGCCGGGGCATCCCAACAACACCGGCGCGCGGCCCATGCTCATCGGCGCTCGAGACCAGGTCGAGGCCCAGTCCCAGTACATTTTCCGCGGCAACTACGGGCTTGCGGACATCGCGGAACTCGAGGCCGCGGGCGAGAGTCCCGAATCCGCCCGCGAGATGATGCGCCTCAAGCTCCGGTTTGCGTTCAACAAAATCAAGGCCACGGACGAATTGCTGGACATGCGCGTGGTGGGAGATGAATCCGTGGAACTCGCGCCCGGCGCATTCGTTCGCCGCAAGGCGCTGAACATTTACGAGTTCATGCACAATGACGAGCGCGTGACCGTGGACCTCAACCTGGCGCCGGGACAGGACTACGATCCTCCCTACAACCTCGGGTTCCATGAATTGCGGCGCGATTATTTCAGCGTGGTGCACAGCGGCGAGGGAGACGGCTGGGACCTGAACCGCCCGTGCATGGGCAGCATCATCACCTTCCAGGGCAAGATTTTCCTGATTGACGCAGGCCCGAACCTGGTGCACAGCCTCACCGCGCTCGGCATCAGCGTGAACGAAATCGAGGGCGTGTTCCACACCCACGCGCATGATGATCATTTCAACGGCATGACCGTGCTGCTGCGTGCGGACCACCGCATCAAGTATTACGCTACCCCCTTGGTGCGCGCGTCCGTGGAAAAAAAGCTCTCCGCCCTGCTCCACATGAAACAGGGCGCATTCGACCGTTACTTCGAGGTGCATGAACTTACTGAAGGACAATGGAACGATGTGGACGGCCTCGAGGTCTTGCCCGCCAATTCCCCGCACCCGGTCGAGACCACCATCATGTTCTTCCGCGCCCTGTGGGAGGACGGTTTCAAAACTTACGCGCACATGGCCGACATCGCCGCATTCGATGTGCTCAAAAAAATGATCACGGACGACCCGGCCGCCAGCGGCGTCTCGCAGGAATATTTCGACGCTGTGCGCGCTCTCTACCTCACACCCGTGGATCTCAAGAAAATTGACTGCGGCGGCGGCCTCATCCACGGCAAGCCCGAGGATTTCGCCGCCGACGGATCCGGCAAAATCATCATCAGCCACTCGGCTCTGCCATTCAAGGATTCACAGCTCGAGATCGGCGCCACCGCGTCCTTCGGCGCGGCCGACATTCTCATTCGCGCGGATCAGGATTACACCAAGCCCGCGGCTTTCAGCCACCTGCGCGAGTATTTTCCCGCCGTGCCCCTGCATGAACTGCGCATGCTCCTGAACTGTCCCACGGCCGTGTTCAACCCCGGCTCGATCCTGGTCAAGCGCGGCGAGCACAACGGCAACATTTACTTCGTGCTGTCCGGGGTCATGGACCTCATCCTGTCGTCCGCGGGCATCCACAACCGGTTGAGCGTCGGTTCCATGGCCGGAGAACTGTCCGGGGTCATGGACACGGAATCGCGCGGCACTTATGTGGCCCGAAGCGTGGTGCGCGCCATCTCCATCCCCAGCGGCCTGTACCGCGCATTTCTCGAACGCAACGGACTCATGGACGATCTCAAGGGCAGCCTGTCCATGCGCCGTTATCTGCAGAGCACCTGGCTGTTCGGCGAAATGCTCGGCTGCCCCCTCAAGAGCCGCATCGTGAAAAGCTCCACGCCTTTTTCCGCGCATCCCGGCGAGCGCTTCCATAGCAAGGGCGGCGACGAGCTGTTCCTTATACGCGAGGGCGAGGCCGAGGTGGTGTGCGACGATGTGTCCGTAAGCAAAATCGGCCCCTCGGAATTCTTCGGCGCGGAACATATTCTGTTCGGCGAAGAGAGACGCATGCACGCCCGCGCCATCACCGCAGTCCAGGGGTTCCGCATCCCGGCCAGCGCCCTCGAAGGCATTCCCATTGTGCACTGGAAACTGCTCGAAACCTATGAAAAACGATTGCGCGGCGCGCATCTGCCCGAATAAACGCCGCGCCGGAGACCGCCCATGATGACGCGAATTCTTGTTGTGTGCCTGCTGCTCGCGGCCGCGCTGCCCGCGAGCGCAGCGGAACTCAAACCCGAGCTGCTTTTCGAAGACAAACTCGAAAAGACCGAGGGCATCGCCGCCTGTCCCAACGGCCGTTTGTTCGTGTCCGAAAACGAACGCGGAACCGTTTACGAAATCCTCGGGGACGGCGGCCTGTCGCTGGTGGCGGACGGGCTTGCGCGCCCCGCGGGCATGGCCTGCGCCCCGGACAACACGCTCTTCGTGCTGCTCTACGCCAGTGGCAAGGCGGTTTCGCTCACATTCACGGAAAACGGCGCGGTTCAGAAAACCGTTTCCGAAAAGCTCACCACGCCCAATGCCGCGGTCGCGGCCTCGGACGGAACCCTTTTCGTTTCCGAAACCGACAACGGCCGCGTGGTCGTTCTGGGCAGGGACGGCTCTATCGAGGAGCTTGCGGGCGGCATCCCCTACGCCAACGGACTGGCTCTGAACGAAGACGAAACCATACTTTTTGTGAATTCCACGACGGGCGGCAAAACGCTTGCGGTTCCCCTGACAGGCGAGCACAGGAGCAAGAAAAAAACCGTGGCCAAGGGCATCCAGATGGCCGACGGCATCGTGCGCGCGCCGGACGGAACCCTTTATGTCGCCTCGTATGCAAAAGGGGAAATTGCGGCCGTGGATGCGGACGGTCAGGTGGCCGTCGCGGCCTCGGGCCTGGTGTCCCCGGCCTCGCCCGCGATCTGGAACGGCGCGCTCTATGTCACCAGCCTCAACGGCAAAGGCGTTTACAGAATTCCGCTCGGCGCGGATTGACGCGCGCTTCACGCAGCGCGGCTTTCGTGTTATACTGTCGCCGTCGCACACGACTCGCAAGGCTCCCCGGGAGCTGTTTCAATCAGGGACGGAAAAACGGACTCGCTCGCGGCCGGTTGTTATAATGGCCTATACGGCGCGCGCGCCGGGAAAGTTCGTCTGCCATGTCCTTGAGAGTCTGCGTTCTGGGAAGCGGGAGCCGGGGCAACTGCACCCTGGTGCAAAGCGAGCACACCAATCTGCTCATAGACGCCGCACGGCTGGGAAGAAAATACATCGCCGGGGAGCTTGAATCCCTGGATGTGTCCCTGGACGGCATCCACGGCATCGTGGCCACGCACATCCACGGCGACCATGTGGACTCCGGCACCACCGCCGCCATCTGTCACATGCACGACATCCCCCTTTTCACACACTACGATTCCTACCCCGACCTGCTGCGCCGCTCGCCCAAATTCGAAGCCCTCAAGCGCGCGGGCCTGGTGCGCCTGTTCGATTTCGCCCCGTTCGCCGTGGGCGAACTCACCGTAACCCCGTTCCCCGTGACCCACGGCGGCGAATTCGGCAACGACATCGTGGGCCGCCCCGTGGGCTACACCATCGAGCAGCACAACGGCGGCGCGCCCCGCAAAGTCGGTTACACCACGGATCTGGGCCATGTGGACGGGCACATCGCGGACCGCCTGGCCGGGTCCCAGTGCATCGTCATGGAGTGCAATCACGATGTCGAGGCCGAGCGCAACAGCACGCGCCCCTATTTCCTGGTGCGATGGGTGCTCGGCCCGCGCGGGCATTTGAGCAACGACCAGTGCGGCCACGCCCTGCGCGGCATCGCCAAACGCAGCAGCGGCGCCCTCAAAAACATCGTGCTCGCGCACTTGAGCGAAGATTGCAACTCCCCGGATCTCGCGCTCAACACCGTGCGCGCGCACCTCGAACAGGACGGACTCTCCCACATCCCCCTTCATGTGGCCATGCAGAGGCAGCGCACGGAAATCATCGAGTTGTAGCGCGCCGGGCGCAAGGCGGTATCCTCATGGACATAGACGCCCAGAAAATCAATGTCTGCGACTTCGAGGACCTGCTCTGCCACAAGTGCGGCAACGCTCCGCTTATTTACTATTGCCCGGCCTGCGATTTCAAGGTCTGCTCCGACTGCCTCCCCAAATGTTTCCGGCGGCTGCCCAATGGCGCGCTCGAATGCCGCAACTGCGCCCACATAGATAAAAAACTCACCACTTTCGTGGACGACAAAAAAGCCTGACCGCGGCAGGGGCCGCAGCAAACGGCTTTTTCAGTTTGCAAACCAATTTACTCCCATTGCGTTTTCGATCAAAAATGATCTGGTTCGCCAAAATTTAGTTGTTAAATCAAAATAGAGCCTTAAATTACCGTTTACTTCAAAATATCTATCAATTTCTTTAATAATCAAGAATACAGATCATTATATAACAACAGATATTAACCGAAACAGGGCGGCGCATTGGAGAAAGTGCGTCTCGAACGCGAAACGGGAATGCAAGCACACGAAACGGCCGTAATCCATGCAAGCGCCCAGATTGGCGAAGGAGTCCGGGTAGGCGCATACAGCGTGATCGAGGCGGACACGGTCATCGGCGACAACACCGAGATCGCCAATCATGTGACCGTGAAGCAGTTCACCCGCATCGGGCCGGACTGCCGCATCCACACCGGCGCCGTGCTGGGCGATGTGCCCCAGGACACCAAGTTCAAGGGAGAAACCAGTTACCTGACAATCGGAAGAGGCAATGTGATCCGCGAGTACGCCACGCTGCACCGGGCCTCGGGCGAAGGCGCCGAGACCGTGGTCGGGGACCACAACATGCTTATGGCGCAGACCCATGTGGCGCACAACTGCCGGGTGGGCAGCTTCGTGAACATGGCGAACCTGGCCACGCTGGGCGGGTTCGTGCAGGTGGGCGACCGGGCGTTTCTGGGCGGTCTGTGCGCCGCGCACCAGTTCGTGCGCATCGGAACCCTGGCCATGGCGGGCGGGGGCAGCATCCTGCTCGAGGACGCGCCGCCGTACATGACCGTGGCCGGCGGGTACCGGCCCCCGGTGGTGAGCCTCAACACCGTGGGCCTCATGCGCGCCGGGTTGTCCCAGGAAACCCGCAGCGAACTCAAGAAAGCGTTCCGCATCCTCTTCAAAAGCGGCGAAACGGTTTCCCGGGCTGCGGCCCGCATCCGGCAGGAACTTGTCCAGACGCCCGAGATCGAGCATCTCGCGGCGTTTCTCGATTCCAGCGAACGCGGGATCTGTTCGGGAAAGTAGGGGGATTTTCCACATGCGTATCGGAGTCATTGGCGTGGGCAAGATGGGCCACAACCACGCCCGCATCTTCAGCGAAATGAAAAAAGTCAATCTTGTGGGCATCGCCGATGTGAATGAAGCCATGGTGCGCGAAGCCGCCGAGGAATTCAAGACCACGCCCTATGCGGATTACCGCGATTTGCTGGCCATGAATCTGGACGCGGTCAGCATCGTTGTGCCCACCACCCTGCACAAGCCCGTGGCCCTGGACGCCCTGGCCGCAGGCTGCCACATCCTTGTGGAAAAACCCATCTCCGACACCGTGGAGAACGGCGTGGACATGATCCGCGCCGCAAACAAGGCCGGCAAAAAACTGCTCGTCGGCCATATCGAGCGATTCAATCCCGCCGTGGACATCCTCAAGGAAATCATCGAGGACCAGGTGCTCGGCGATGTCGTGTCCATATCGTCCAAGCGCGTCGGCCCCTATTGCCCGCGCATCACCGACTCGGGCATCATTCTGGATTTGGCCCCGCACGACATTGATGTAATCTCCTACCTGTACGGCGACCGCGTCCGCGAGGTGTACGCCGTGGCCGGCAAAGCGTTCCATGCGTACGAGGACCACGCGTCCCTCATGCTCAAATTCCGCCGCGGCAACGCAGGCGTGATCGAAACAAGCTGGCTGCCCCCGCACCGGGTGCGCAAGCTCAATGTGGTGGGCAACGCAGGCGTGGCCACCTTGGACTTCATCGAGCAGAAAGTCATCGTCTACGACAAAAACTGGGCGCGCGAAGCCAATGTGGACCGCCAGGAGCCTTTGCGCAACGAGCTTGAATACTTCGTGAAAATGGCCGCCAACGGCGACGGCCCGCTCGTGACGGGCGAGGACAGCCTGCACGCCCTGTCCGTGGCGCTCACCGCCATCAAGTCCTACCACAGCGGCCGCGTGCTCAAGGTGCCCCTGCCCAGCGTGGACGACATCCCCGCCAAAGTCTCGCATCTGCGCATCAAGCGCGACATGCACTGACGCCCCTTTTTTCACGGTCTGGATCGTCCCGTGATATATCCTTCTCGGGCCAAAAATCCATGTCCTGTACACAAAAGTGATTATTGTGCAATTGCAAATGCTCATGTTTGTTCTTTAATGTAGGCATATTTTCGAGATTTACATGACAAGGCTTTTCTTTTATTAGAGAAAAAATAAATCCTGCACAAAATAATTATTTGAACAAAGCCATTTTCAGTTTCCGGGCGGCATTGCTCTGGAATGGCACCCGATTTGCATCAATGTAATGCAAAGAAAGGCCGGGCGAAGCGCCCGGAGCACGGGGGCCATTACACGCACAGGGCCGCGGAAGCTTGAAAAGGCCGGGCGGACCGAAAGAACAGGCGCACCATGCGGCACAAGGCGCTGATCATTGACGACAACCCCGTGGCCGTCTACTTTCTGGAGGGTGTGTTAACGACACAGGAATATAAGGTTTTTACCGCCGGAACCGCGCAGCTTGGCGCGGACCTGGCGCAGAAAGCGATTCCGGATCTGCTGCTGGTGCAGGGAAAGCTGCCCGGCGGCTCGGGAATCGCGGTGATCAACCATCTGCGCCGCAAGCAGGCCACACGGGATATCCCCGCGGTCTACTACACCGGTTCGCACAAGGAAAAAATGCGGTTCAGGCTCAATCCACCGGCGAACACCTGGTACCTTCATTCGCCGTGGGACGCTTCGCGGCTGCTGGACATCATGCGCGAAGAGATTTGTTTGCAATACGGGGATGAACATTACAGCAATTTGCCGGGAGGGATGCCAGACCTTGAGCGCCGGATTCTGTAAAGAATCCAGCGCTCACCAACAACACAGCTTGAAATAGCGTTAACACTCCCGGGCGACCGGGAACCCGTTACGCTTTTTTCAAAATCCTTGGGCTCTTTACCGCGCCGGGCAACGCCCGGTGCGGGCTTTTTTTTTATGGTGGATTCGTCAATACAAGCGAACGATTTGACGAATCCTGCAATCACCCCATAACGGCATGGGGCTGATTTTACAAAAGGCGCGAACAGCGCAGCCGCTAGGGCTGTTCCGTGACTCGGAATCGCTCCGTGGCGGCCCGGCGGCCGTTCCTGAACACCTCGACCCTCCACTCCCCGGTCACGCGCATGCCCTGTTCCCGGAAATGCCGCAGATCGAGCCGGTACCACATGTTCCTGCGGGATTTGATGTGGTCGTATTTCTTCTCGAACCGGCCCGTGTGCGCGAGACCCCCGTCCGGGCTGAACCAGCGGTATTCCAGGCTCACCCTGCCGTTGAGGTTTTTCCATCTGGTGAGGATGAATACGGTTTGCGCGTCCTGTGAAAAGGAATCGCCCGCGCGCACGGGATTCAGGTCCCTGTCCAGCGACTCGCAGAACACCGCGTCCGTATACTCCGCGGGCAGGCTCATCATGTAAAAGGGCAGGGCGGCGAACAGCGCGGACGACGCGATCATCAGCGCCAGGGGCGCGGCCAACTGCGGCCACGCGTTGCTTTCCTGCCCGAGCGCGACATTGATGATCAGCAACTGCGTGCGCAGCAGAAGCCAGCACAGAGAAAAAGTCAGCCCGGTTCCCGCGGCCAGAAAAAGCGCGGCGTCCGGCCCTTCCGCCCTGTAGATCATCAGGAAAAGGCCCGTCATGAAAATCTGCATGCACACGCACAGCACAGGCGCCCAGAACACGCTGAACCGGCTCTTCTTCGCATAGCGGTCCGGTTTGCCGGACAGCCCGAAATGCACGGGCACGCGGTCTGGAAGGCGGTCGAACTTTTCCTTGCCGTACTGCCATGATCTGATGGACATGGCCAGCATCCAGGCGTTGGCCGCGGCTACCAGAGACAACAGCATGGGTTCACTCATGAGGCCCCTCCGGAATAATCTGCACACTCTGGAATTGCGCGGCCAGGCGTTCGTGCGCGGCGTCGTTGGGCAGCACCACCCAGCAATGGCCGTCCAGGCGCTCGCCGTGGCGGTTGAGTCCGAACGCCACGCGCGC
>JAGUYV010000231.1 GCA_020061125.1 bacterium
AAGCCCGTGGCGGCGGCCCGCCGCGCCCAGCGCGTCCAGGTGCTCTTCGCAGTCCGCCATGAGGCACACGCTCGCTCCGCTCGAGGTGAGCATGGCCATGAGTTCCATGTCGCTGGGCTGCACCGAGGGATACGCCACCAGCAGGTCGTCAAACCCGTGGTCGAACAGAAACGCGGCCTCTTCCACGCTGTAGCACATGAGGCCCCTGACCGCGGACCCGCCCTGCTCGAACAGCCGTTTCAGAAGCCACACGCAGCGCACGGACTTGCTTGCCGGGCGCAGGGTCTTGCCGCTGCCTTCGAGAATGCGCAGCACGCGCCGCAGGTTCTCGTCGAACGCGTTCAGGTTCACGAGCGCCGCGGGCAGGCGTTCTCCCTTGAGCAACTCCCGGTACTGCCCGTAGGTCATGCGCGCAAAATCCTGCATGGGCGCGTGCGCCTCCCGTGAATTACTGGACGATCAGGACCGTCGAGGTCGCTCCGGTGGCGCCCTGCGAGTCCGTGGCCGTGAGGGTGATGGTGTGCGTGCCCGCGGCCATGCCCGTCTTGGTGAAAAATGCGCCCGTGCCCAGCGCGCCGCTGATGCTCGAGGTCCACACCAGGGATGCGCCCGTGAGCACCGTATCCTCATTGTCCGTGCCCGTACCCGAGAAGATGACGGTCTGCAGCGTAGTCACGGTCTGGTTGGCGATGGGCGTGGTGATGAATGCCTGGGGTGCGGTGTTCGCGCCCGCGGCGCCGGAGACGATGATTTGCACCGTGGCGGTTCCGGTGGCGCCGCGGGAGTCCGTAACCGTGAGGGTGATGGTGTGCGTTCCCACGGACAGGCCGCTCTTCTGGAAGAAATTGCCGGTGCCGAGGTTGCCGTCCAGGCTCGAGGTCCAGACCATGGACGACCCGGTGAGGGCGCCGTCTTCAGCGTCCGTGCCCGCGCCCGCGAAGGTGATGGTCTGCGCGTCTGTGTACGAGCCTGCGGTTGGGGTCACAATCGTGGCCGTGGGCGCAGTGTTCTGCTGCACGGTGCTGGAAATGACTATGCTGACCGTGTCCGTGCCGCTCTTTCCGCCCGCGTCCGTGCCGGTGAATGTGATGGTGTGGCTGCCCACGGACAAGGCGCTTGTTTGCAAGGTAGCGCCGGTTCCAATGGTTCCGTCCACGCTGGATGACCACACCAGGGACGCGCCCGTAAGATTCCCGTCCTCGGAATCCACGCCCGTTCCCGTGAGGGTCACGGTTGCGCCGCTGTTGAAACTCTGATTCTCCGTGGGCGTGACGATGGTGAGCAGCGGCGGATTGTTTCCGTCCGTGGGAACCATGGTGAAAGACAGGGATGTTGTCTGGTTCGCAACAATGGTGGCCGATTGCGCCACCGGGTCGTTGTATCCGTCAGCCTTGACCGTAACCGAGTAGGTGCCCGGAGTGATGTCGCTGATGGTGGCCGCGGGGCTGGTAATTTTGCTCGTGGCCATGCCGTTGATGTAGACCGTGGCGTTGACTGGCGCGGACACCGCGCCCGCTGCAGCCGTGACCACGAGCGTGCCCTTCTGCTCGGGAGGCATGGACAGAGCCTGTTCGTCCACCTGGTCGTTGAGCGACACCGTTGTGTTGGCCTGCACCGTGACGGACAGGGCCAGGGTGCCGAGGCCGTCCTTGGCGACTTTCAGGGTGTGCGTTCCCTGAAGAATGTTCTCCAGAAGAAAATAGCCGTTGGCGTCCGTTTGCGTGGAAAGATTCAGCGACTCGATAAAAACTCTTGCGTTGGCCACGGGCGTATAGCCGGTGGGAACGCCCGCCGCGGCCGCACGGCCGGCCTCTCCCGCGGGCCGCGCCACGGCTGCATTGTAGCTGGCCGTGTAAATGTATCCCGAGACATTCCCGTATTGCACGGATTGCGTCACGGACGAACTATTTCTTCCGCATCCCGCGCACGCCGCAATCAGCGCAAGCGCCGCAATCACGCACACCCTGTTGATCTTCAGCATATCCCTCTCCCCGGACCCCTATTGAGTTTTGTGCATATCATAGCACAGGGAAAATCCCGCGGTAAACAAGACCGGAAGACCCGATTCCGCAAGGGCGGGCCGCCTCCGCGTCTTCCATCCGCGCTTCCCCTTGTCCCGTATTACGCTCCGCACGCTTGACACCGCGCCACGATTGATCGTAGATTTTGCGCATGGAAGAACCGGCGGACATCATGGACAGCGCGGACGAGGCGGGGGCGCGCCTCGAACCCATGAAAAACTACAAAAACTTCTGGACCCGCAACAATATCAACATCGCGCTCACCATGCTTGGCGCGCGCACCAAACGCGCGCCTGTGATGATCATTCTGGACGGGGACTGGATCTGCGAATTCACCAACACCCCGTGCGATGCATATTACAGTGATTTCGACACCCAGCAGAAAGCGCGCCTGGCCGCGGGCAAGACCGCCGAGGCCGAGATCGGGCTGCGCATCGGCCCGTCCATTGATTTCGGCGTGGCTCTGGACGCCAGCATCTACGGCGGCAGGGTCAACTACAGCGAAAACGCGCCCCCCACCCTGGAGCCGGCCATCGAAGCGCCGGAGCAGGTCAAAGAGCTTTCCCAGTCCATGGACGGCGCGGATCTGCTGTCCCTGGGCCTGGTGCCCAAACTCCTGGAGTGGCGCGGGCGGCTCAAGGCCGAGTACGGCAAGAACCACACGGCCAGCCTCACGGTCAAGGGGCCTGGCTCCATGTGCGCCCAGATCTGCGGCATGACCAATTTCCTCATGTGGCTCGCCACAAACCCCGGGGAAATGAAACAGCTTGTGGACCTGAACGCGCGCACCACTATCCGATACATTGCGGCGTTGCGCAAGGCCACGGGCGCGAAAGTGAAATTCCTGGGACTGGCCGACGATGTGTCGGGCATGATGAGCGCGGCCATGTACAGGGAATTCATCTACCCGGCGCACAAGCAGATATTCGACTCCCTGGCGCCGTCGTCCGTGCTGCGCTACCTGCACAACGACAGCAACGCCCGGCACATCCTGCACCACTACCGCAAGCTGCGCCCCGGCGCCGTGAACTTCGGGCCGGATGTGCCCGTGCGGCTCATCCGTGAGCGCATCCCCGGCGCGGTCATCTACGGGCAGGTTCCGCCCACCAAAATTCTGCTCAACGGCACACCCGAAGAAGTGCGGCGCGAGGCCCTGGCCAATGTGGCGCACGCGCGCGCGGACCGCGGCCGCATCGTGCTCACCAGCGCGGGCAGCATCAACCCCGGCACCTCGTTCGACAATCTCCGCGCCCTCATCCAGGCATCGCGCGAATCCGAACACATCGGCGTTTAATCCACGCTCCGCCTTTGTTCTTGAATCCACTGCTGCGCCACCCTATCATTTGTTCAGGAATTCCTATCAACAGGAGGCCTCTTCATGTATGAAATTGTGAAAAAGGAAGAGCTTGCGGAAGTCATAACGCGCATGACGATCAGCGCCCCGCCCGTCGCGCGCAAACTCAAGCCCGGTCAGTTCATCATTCTGCGCGTGTCCGAGGAAGGCGAGCGCATTCCCCTCACCGTGTTCTCCACGGACCCGGAAAAGGGAACCATCACAATTATTTTCCAGAAAGTGGGAAAAACCACGATTCACCTGGGAACCCTGAACGAGGGCGACAGCCTGGCCTCCGTGACCGGCCCCCTGGGCAACCCCACGCACATCGAGAAATTCGGCACCGTGGTGTCGGTATCCGGCGGCGTGGGCACGGCCATCGGCTACCCCGTGACCAAAGCGCTCAAAGATGCGGGCAACCATGTCATCGCCATCCTCGGGGCGCGCTCGGAAAACCTGCTGCTCCTCGAAGACGAAATGCGCGAGGTCTGCCACGAACTCTTCATCTGCACGGACGACGGCTCCAAGGGCCTCAAGGGCTTTGTGTCCACACAGCTCCAGATGCTGATTGACGAGGGGCGGGAAATTGACCAGGTCATAGCCATCGGCCCCCTGCCCATGATGAAAGTCATTTCCGATCTCACCAAGCCGCTGGGCATCAAGACCGTGGTGAGCCTGGACTCGATCATGATTGACGGCACGGGCATGTGCGGCGGCTGCCGCGTGAAAATCGGGGACAAGACCCAATTCACCTGCGTGGACGGCCCAGAGTTCGATGCGCACCAGATTGACTGGGACATCATCCGCGACAGAAAGCGAATCTATGTGCAAGAGGAAAAGGTTTCCAGAGAACGGTTCCTCGAGCACCAGTGCAAAATGAACGGGAAAGCGTGAGGTGGGACAATGAGCGCGGAAAAGAAAAAGGAATCCATAAAAGACAAACGGCCGACCAAGGTGCCGATGCCCGAGCAGGCGCCCGAGGTGCGGCGCCGCAACTTCCTCGAAGTGCCCCACGGATACACCGCGGAAATGGCCATGGAAGAGGCCCGGCGCTGCCTGCAGTGCAAGAAGCCCGCGTGCGTGGGCGGCTGCCCCGTGAACATCAACATCCCCGAGTTCATCAGCTTCATCGCACAGGGCGAATTCGAAAAGGCGATTTTGAGCATCAAGACACAGAACTCGCTGCCCGCGGTGTGCGGGCGCGTGTGCCCACAGGAATCGCAGTGCGAGGCCCAGTGCATCCTGGGCAAGAAGCTGGAACCCGTGGGCATCGGCCGTCTCGAACGGTTCGCCGCGGACTGGGGCCGCGAGCACAATGTGGCGCCCGCCAAACCCGCAGCCCCCAACGGACGCCGCGTGGCCGTGATCGGC
>JAGUYV010000052.1 GCA_020061125.1 bacterium
CCATGATTGATGTGTGCCGCGACAACAATGTCAAGCTGCACCTCGGATTCCACATGCGCTGCGACGCGGGCATCCAGCGCGTGCGCGACATGGTGCGCGGCGAAAAATTCGGCGCGTGCTTCCAGGCCGCCTTCGAGTGGTTCGGGCTGTCCACCATGGGAAATGTGCCCGCCATAAAGAACGCGTGGAAACTCCTGGGCGCCATGGGCGTGTCCGACAAGGGCTTCAGCCCGGACTGGCGTTTCGAGGACCCGCGCATCCCCGGCGGCGTCATGGAGGTCTTCTGCCACATCATTGATCTGGCCCTGTGGATCTTCGGCGAACCCGAGGATGTGGTGGCCAAAACGCAAACCATCTCCCCGGACGCCAGGAAGCCCGAGCACGGCGTGCTCCTGCTCACCTTCCCCGGCGGCGTCACCGCGTATCTGAACATGAGCTCAAAAGCGCTGTCCCTGCGGGAGAGCAACCGCGCGCGATTCTATTGCGAAAACGGGAACATCATTTACGAAACCGACTCGAACCGGCAATCGTTTCTGCCCGGAAAGATCACACTGGAAACGGACCGCGGCCTTGCGGGCCGGCGCACGGGATTGCCCGCGCTGCCGCCCCTCGAAAAGGGTCCGGCCATGTTCCCCCACTACCGCAAGATCCACAACTTCATCCGCGATGTGCAGGGCCGCCTCGACCCCGCGGAAGCGGACATCGTGGCCCGCGGCGAAGACGGCCTGGCCGTGGACAGGATAGTTCAGAAGCTCATGGGCGGATAGGCCCAACCCGAATCTCGTATGTTCACATACCCCGTCAATCTATGGTCGTAAAGTTGCCTGTGGCCGGTATGTTTGTGACCGGATCCGCGGCGTTGCCCGCGGGATCGCGCAGACCCGCGGGCACGAAGCGCGCGGTGATGTTGTATGTGGTGGACGGGTACAGGCGCTTGAGTCCCATGCCCGTGAGAATGGCGTTGCTGCGCAGGGTGAAGGCCAGGGTGTCGCTGGTAATGAACATGTTCGTCCAGAAGAAGGTGCCGTAGGCCAGGGCGTTGGAGCTGTCTATGGTCATGCTCATGCCCGTGGAAGCGTTCTGGATGGTGATGCTGAAGCCCGACGCTAAAAGCGTGGCCGGGTCGTTCATGTTCACGGTGGTGTCCATGGTTTCATTGAAAATCACATTGAATGTGGGCTGGTTGTAGGGCACGAACACATTGCCGCTCGCCGGGAAAAACCCTATGACATTGGGAGAATCCTCATCAAGGATGTTGGAGCAGGCCGCGACGCAAGTGGACGGGTTGGTGCAGGTGTCAACGGTGGCCGGATTTCCGTCGTTGCAGGCCGCATCCGAGCTGCACGCCGGGGTGCAGGGCGTGCTGGAGCAGGCCGCGGCGCATGTGCCGGGGCTGCCGCAGGCGTCGCTTGTGAGCGAGTCGCCGTCGTCGCAGTCGGCGTTCGAGAAACACGCCGGGAAACAGGCGTTGTTGGAGCACGCGGCGTCGCATGTGCCGGGATTCACGCAGACATCAGTGGTCAGTGGATTGTCGTCATTGCAATTTGCCGAAGAGTTACAAACCGGCGTGCAGGGGGCGTACGAACAGGATGCGCTGCATGTGCCGGGATTCACACAGGTGTCGGCGGTCTGGGAATTGCCGTCGCTGCACTGGGCGTTCGAGCTGCACGCCACGCTGCATGTATTGTGCGTGCAGGCCGCGGAGCAGGTTCCCTGATTCACGCATGCGTCCGTGGTCATGGGATTGTCGTCGTCGCACTGGGCGTCCGAAGAACAGGCGACCGTGCATGCGGGATTCGAGCAGTAGGCGTCGCAGGAAGTGGAGTTGTTGCAGATGTCCTGGGTCGCCGCATTGCCGTCGCTGCACTGGGAATTCTGGGTGCACTCCGGGGTGCATGAAGTGAAACCGCACGATGCGGCGCATGTGCTGGGATTCGAGCATGTGGCGCGCGTGTAGGGGCTGGAATCTTCGGGGCACCCGGAGTCGGCGGTGCAGGCCGGCGTACAGGGGCTGTAGCTGCATGCGGCGCTGCATGAACCCGGAGAAACGCAACTGTTGGTTGTGAGCGGATTGCCGTCGTCGCAGTCCGTGTTCGAGGAACAGGCCACGGTGCAGGTGTGGTAACAGGAAGCGTAATACATTCCCGGATAATTGCAGTAATCCCTGTTCTTGGCATTGCCATCGTCGCAGTCCGCGTTGGAATTGCATTCGGGGATAATGGCGTGTGTGCAGTACGCGCCGCACTGGCCGCCGTAGTTGCACGAATCCTCGGTGTTGCTTCGGCCGTCGTCGCAATCCGCATTGGTATTGCATCCGACTTTGCAGGAATAGCAATAAGCGGAGCATGTGCCCGCGCCGCGGCATGTATCCACGGTTGTGGCGTCGTTGTCGTTGCAGCTTGCGTCCGAAGTGCATTTGGGCGTGCACGAAGCGCAACTCGAAAATTGCATTCCTCCCCAATAACATGTGTTGATCGTGGCGGTATTTCCGTCTTCGCAGTCGCTGTTTTCGAAACATGCGATTTTGGTGTTGTAGCATTTGGAATACCTGCTGCCGGGGCTGCTGCAATAATCAAGAGTCATGCGATCCCCGTCGTCGCAGCCCGCGTCGCTTGTGCATGCGATGGTGTAATTGTCGCAGCGCGAGTAATAGCACTGGCCCGGATTCACACAGTCGTCAATGGTGGCGGAATTGTTGTCATTGCAGTCGCTCGCGCTGTTGCACGCCACATTACAGGATCTGCAAGCCGAATAGCATGTATTCGGGTTGTAGCAGGTGTTTTTCGTCATTGGATTTCCGTCGTCGCACGCGGCGTCATCGCCACACGCGGACTGGCAATTGCGGCAGTAGGCGCTGGCCATGCCGGGATTGAAACAAGTGTCCAGCGTTCCGCTGTTTCCGTCGTCGCACCCCGCGTCATTGCCGCATTTCGGCACAACATTCATGCATCTTGAATAATACATGCCGGGATTTTGGCAGTAATCTATGGTGTCACTCCTCTGGTCCACGCATTCTTCGTCGGCTTTACAGGGCGGTGAGTAATAATAGCAGTAGGCAGCGCATGTTCCTGACGATTGACAATAATCTGTTGTGCGAGCGTTTCCGTCATCGCATTCGGAATCGGAACCGCATGCAACCGGGCAATCGGTATGTACGCATCGTGAACATGACGCGCCGAATGCATAGCACCTGTCATAAGTCTCCGCATTGCCGTCACTGCAATCCGCATTACTTGTGCATTCATTCACGCATTGCGTGTTTATTTCGAGATACGATTCCCCTGCGCCGGTTCTGCTGTCGGCGCATGCATGAACCACAACAACCTCGGATGTATACCCGTCCTTGGAGGCCCAGATTTCCAGATCCACATCCGCAGGAACGCGGATAAGCTGAAGGGAGCCGTCATAGGATTTTATTTGCTCGTGAATGTAATATCCATTGGCGTAGGCGTAGAATTGCGCTCCTGGAATTCGGTTCCCCTGGGAATCAACGATGTAAACGAAGTAAGCCTGGGAACAGGCTTTACCGAAATAATCAAGATTGAACCATGTCAGGTGAGTTATCGAGAATTGCACGAACATGCCATGCTCGTCCATCATGACCGAGGCGCGCATGACGGATCCGTCGCCGTTGTATTCCACGACCCATTCCCCGGTGGTTTCGTTGAACACGAAAATGGGGATTGTGTCGCCCACCCTGGTGTCCAGCCCGGTTTCCGGGTTCTGGATTCCCTGGGGAACTCGCATGGTGATCTGCACGGACATGCCGTCGGGGAACTGTGTGACGGGATTTCCGTTTTCGTCCGTGAGATTGATGCTGGCGAACCCGGCGCTGATGAGCAGGCTTTCCTGTTGCCCGTTTCCCACATCGCTGTTTGTGGTGAAATCGCCCGGGAAAAACGAAAGCGCATCCGAATCCGTGGGATCGCCGTAGGATATGGATCCGCGCACGGCGCCGGAGAAGCCCAAAACCTCGGCCGCGCGGTCGCCCGTGCCCGAGGGGTTACCGATGGTCAGGGTAACATCCGCGGGGTCGGACCCGCTCACGGGCGTGGAGAATTCCACGGCCAGGTCGTCCGGCGAAACCACGATTTCGGTCACGGCCATCTGTAGGCCGGTGTCCGGGTCCGTGATGACCAGGGGCTGGGCCTGCGAAGTTGTTCCGTCCGAGCGGTAGATTTTGCCCTGCGTGGCCTGGTCCGCGGTCTGGGGCAGGCGCTTCATGAGCAGGCTCTGCTCGAACACGCCGTTTTCGTGCCCGTTGGGCATCAGGGTCACGGTTTTAAACAGCGGCTCGTATGTGTTTTTCAACACCTTGATTTTCACGGCCGTGCCGGTGTCCGCAACCGAGCCAATGCTGGAAGAAAACCGCCCCTCGCCGTCGGTGGTCATGGCCGCGGTTCCGTTCACGGTCACGCTTGCGTTGGGCACGGGATTGCCGTCCGTGTCCGTGACCGTGGCGGCCAGAACGAATGCGCCTTCTCTGGCGGCATCGGAATTGTCCGTGGGCGTGGTTGTGGCCGGGGTCCCGGTTTTCCAGGTGGCCCCGCCGCCGCCTCCGCCGCCGCACCCGCAGATTACGCCCATCCACAGGCACAGGCCAAATATTGCCATTGACAAACGAACATCACACATTGCATGTGGCGATCGCATGAGTGTCCCCCCGGCTGATAAAATTCCGTTGCTTGCCGTTGTCTGAATTCTACCCTGCGGCGATTTCATGTAAACAAGCGGTGAAAAATAAATCTTTGTATGTCAAACGCAGGCCGCAATCCATTTATTACGCATGGCGCAATATTTTGAGCAACGGCCGCGCTTGACACGCCGCGCCGCGGCCCGGTAGCATGAAACCGGGATTCCATGCTTGCCAGAGGAGCGGACGGTTGGGCCGTATTCGTGTGAAACAGGTGGTGTGCGCGCCGCCCGAGGCCGTGGCCGCGCTGGCGCGGGACATCAACCTGTATCCCTCGTTCATGCCCTCGTTGCGGCGCATCGAGCTGCTGGAGACCGACGCCGACGGACTGGGCGGGCGCACGCGCTGGCACGCCGAACACAGGGTGTTCGCGGCCCGGCGCGCCATGTCCTGGGTTCAGCGCGAGCGCTGGGATCCCGGCGGCCTGTGCTGCCGCTTCGAACTCGACCCGTCTGAACCGGGCCGGTACAAAAAACTCAAGGGCCGCTGGCTCTTCAACCCCCACCCGGACGGCGCGGAGCTGATCGTGGACATTGATTTCCTTCTCGATCACCCGGCGCTGAACCCCGCCATCCACAGGGTTCTGGACATGCTCATGGAGCGCAACAACCGCGCCCTGCTCAAGGCCATGAAACACGCCGCGGAAACCTCGTGCGTGCAGCCCCGTCCCCAGATCTGACGCAATTTTCAAAATATCAAAAATCCCCTGTTTTACTGGATTTTTTCGCGTCATAAAAAATATACACTTGATCATCTTTGAATATGTCAATATACATGTTTGGGGTGGTGTATCTTTTTTTATATTAATCAATTAGAAACAGGGTGAAAGGGTGGAACCACAGTGACGGTCAAATCCGAAACCATGGAACAGAAAATGCCCGCCATGCACAGCAATGTGCAGGAAATGGTGGACGCCGTGATCGAGGACATCGGCACGGACATCCGTATGGGGCTGCCCATCGGCGTTGGCAAGCCAACGATTCTGGCCAATGAAATCTACCGCCGGGCCAAAGAGAATCCCAACATCAAGCTCAAGATTTTCAGCGGCCTGTCCCTGTGCGTGCCCCAGGGCAAGTCCGACCTCGAAAAACGGTTCCTCGGTCCCTTGGTCAAACGCCTGTTCCCGGACTACCCGGACCCGCAATTCACTATTGACTCGTTCAAGGGCAAGCTGCCGGACAATGTGGAGATCTCGGATTTCTACATCACGCCCGGCGCGTATGTGGGCAACCGGTTCGTGCAGCAGGGCTACATTTCGTCGAACTACTCGCATGTGCCGCGCGATGTGATTGACGCGGGCGTGAATGTGGCTGCGGGCCTGGTGTGCCGCAAGACCGTGGACGGCCGCGAGATGTACAGCTTGAGCAGCAACGCGGACGCGCCCCTCGACACCGTGTGGAAACTCCAGGAAATGCGACGCACCATCGGAAAAAAAGTCGCCATCATCGGACAGGTCAACCAGAACCTGCCCTTCATGTACGGCACGGCCGCGGCCTACCCCGAAACCTGGGACTACATCCTCGACAACCCGGATTATTACCACCAGCTTTTCGGCCCGCCCCGCGAGGCCATCAACACCACGGACTACATGATCGGCATCAACGCCAGCACGCTCATCCGCGACGGCGGCTCCATCCAGATCGGCATCGGCTCCCTGGGCGACGCCATCACCATCGGCCTGGTCATGCGCCACAAGAACAATCCCCTGTACCGCGAGTTCGTGGAAAAGGCCGGAATTTACGAACGCTACGGCGCTTCCATTGACAAAATCGGCGGCCTGGACACCTTCGAAAAAGGACTCTACGGCGTCACCGAACTCATGGTGGACGGGTTCATTCAGCTCATTAAAAACGACATCATCAAGCGCAAGGTCTACGACAACCGCTACCTGCAAAAACTCATAAATGAAGGCCACATCACCGAGCAAGTGACCCCGCGCACCCTGGAACTGCTCCTCGATGAAGGCGCGATCAGCCCGCAGCTCAACGAAGAGGATGTGATCTTCCTCAAGGACTTCGGCGTGCTGCGCGAAGACATCCGCCTGGAGAACAGGCAGTTGCTCAACGGCGACGGAACCGGGTTCCTCGCGGACCTGTCCGACGGCGCGGCCATGGACGGCATCTGCAAGAAATTCCTCGGGGACAGGCTCAAGAAGGGCGTGCTCGTGCACGCCAGCTTCTTCGTCGGCCCCCCCACCTTTTACCAGGCTCTGCGGGACATGTCCGAGGAAGAACGCTGGCGCATCCAGATGCGCGAGATCAGCTTCTGCAACACCCTGCGCGGCGACGAGCAGCTCAAGCTGGCCCAGCGCCAGAGCGCCCGGTTCGTGAATGTCGCCCTCATGCAGACCCTGCTCGGCAACACGGTCAGCGACGGACTCGAAAACGGACAGGTCATCAGCGGCGTGGGCGGCCAGTTCGATTTCGTGACCATGGCCCACGGCCTGCCCGGCGGCCGCAGCATCATCCTTCTGCGCAGCACAAAACAGCAGAAGGATTCCCTTACAAGCAACATCCGCTGGAACTACGGCCACTGCACCGTGCCGCGCCACATGCGCGACTTCGTGGTCACAGAGTACGGCATCGCCGACCTGCGCGGCATGCCCGACCGCAAGGTCATCGCCAACCTCATCAACATCGCCGATTCCCGCTTCCAGGAAGAGCTTCTTGCCAAGGCCAAGGAAGCCCAGAAGATTCCGGACAGCTACAAAATTCCGCAATCCTACCGCCAGAACTACCCCGAGCGGCTCGAAAAGGAACTCAAGCCCTTCCGCGAAAAAGGACACTTCAACCCCTTCCCGTTCGGCTCCCAGTTCACCGACGAGGAGATCACCATCGGCAAGGCCCTGCAATCCCTCAAGGCCACCATGGAGACCAAGAAATTCACCATGCTTCCCATGGACAAGATGAAAAAGATCCTGTCCCCGCCGCGCGAGGCTCTGACGCTGCTCCAGCGCCTGGACCTCGACAAGCCCAAAAACGGCAAGGAGAAAATCACGCAGAAACTCGTGCTCTACGCCCTGGCGCAGACCGGCGCGATTTGAGCGCATTATTCACATTGACTGACAACGCGCCGCGCGGACCGAACTCTGCGCGGTGTTTTTCTACACCATATCCTATGTTTCTGGTAAGATATAAAACACACAACATGGAAACCCCGCTGCCGGAGGCCTCCGCCCATGCACTTTGAAACCGCCGGAATAACCGTTGCGCCATGGATTCCGCCGCTCGTGGCGTTTGTGATTTCGTTCTTCACATCCATGGGCGGCGTGTCGGGCGCGTTTCTGATCCTGCCGTTCCAGGTGTCCGTACTGGGCTTCACCAACCCGTCGGTGAGTTCCACGAACCAGCTTTACAACATCGTGGCCATCCCCAGCGGCGTGTACCGGTACATCCGCGAGGGCCGCATGGTGTGGCCGCTCACATGGGTGGTCATCGTCGGCACCCTGCCCGGCGTGTTCATCGGCGCGTGGCTGCGCGTGGAGTACCTGCCCGACCCGCGCAACTTCAAGCTGTTCGCGGCCCTGGTCCTGCTCTACATCGGCGTCAGGCTCATCAAGGATCTTCTCGCTAAAAAGACACAGGCGAACGCGGACGCCGAGAAACGGTTTCAGGAAATGGTGTCCCGGCACAGGCAGAACAAACAGGGCGGCGAACCCCTGGCCGCAGTGCGCGTGCTCCAGTTTTCGCTCACGCGCATCGAGTACGAATTCTACGGCGAGAAATTCGGCTTTCCCGTATGGGGAATCATGACCTTGAGTTTTATCGTGGGCATCGTGGGCGGGGTGTACGGCATCGGCGGCGGGGCCATCATCGCGCCGTTTTTTGTGACCTTCTTCAAGCTGCCCGTGTACACCGTGGCCGGGGCCGCGCTCATGGGCACCTTCATCACATCCGTGGCCGGAGTCATCTTCTACCAGCTCATCGCGCCGTATTACCCGGGCATGTCCGTGGCGCCGGACTGGATGCTGGGCCTGCTGTTCGGCCTCGGCGGAATGGCGGGCATGTACATGGGCGCAAGACTCCAGAAATTCGTTCCCGCCAAATTCATCAAATGGATGCTCGGCGCCATCATCACCTTCACCGCGCTCAAATACATTCTGGAATTTGTGAAATAACGAACCGCCGTACCGCACAATCGCGTGATCAGCACCGGCCTTGATGCGGCTCATTTTATGGCATCGTGATTCCCGTACCGGCCGATCATTTCGAGTTGCGCGCCGATGGAGAGGTCAACAAAGCGTGCGTTGTAGCCGGAGACGCGGACGATGAGGTTGGTGTGGTTTTCGGGGTGCTTCATGGCGTCGCGCAGGGTGGCTTCGCTGTGCGCGGTGATCTGCACCTGCATGCCTTCGAGCTGCGCGAAGTACACCTGGAGCATGGCGATCATGCTGGGTTCGAGCAGGGTTTCGGGATCCATGATGAGGTTGACGGCGATGCCGTTGGCGGGCCGCAGCCCGGCGGTGGCGCGCAGAATTTCCACGGTTCCGGCCTCGGTGCCCTTGTGCGAAGGGGTGACGCCGGAGGTGAGGTGGCTGCCCGCGAGGCGGCCGTCGGGCGTGGCCCCGGTCATGGCGCCCGCGCCCGCGTGGTACGACATGCTCCAGTTGCCGGTCAGGTGCCTTTCGCCCCGCGGCCCGATGATGGTGTGGAAGGTGTCCGCAAACAGCTTTTCCACATCAAGCGCCATGAGCGTTGCTTCTTCATCCCTGCCGAATTTGGGCGCTTTGTTCAGCAGCAGCGCGCGGATCACCTGTCCCTTTTCAGTTTCATAATTTTTCAACAGCGCCTCTTCGAGGTCCGCGGGGCTGATGAGCTTCTTTTCGTAAACCAGTTCCTTGATGGCGCACAGGGAGTCCACGACATTGACCATGCCGATGAGCGTGACGCCCGACGAGTTGTATTTTGCGCCGCCGCGCGTGACATCGCGGCCTTTGTCCCAGGTTCCCTTGATGAACGCGGACAGCAGGGGCGTGGGGCAGAGCTTCTGGTGCGCCTTCCACAGCCACATGCTGCCGATGCCCGCGCTCCGGCATATCTGGTTCATCTGCACGCAGAAATTGGCGTAGAATTCCTCGAAGGTTTCGCACTGGGACAGGGGCGTGGTGGCGCGGGTGACGATGCATTGCGCCAGATGGTGCCACCCGCCGAACACGGCCAGTTCCATGATCGAGGCCGCGTTGAGCATGATGGAGCCGGAATGCGCGTAGGAATCGCCGTTGCCGGTCGGCTCCACGCAGCCCACGATGCCGTAGCCCCGCGCGTCTTCTTGCGACAGGCCCGCGCCCGCGAGGGCCGCAATGTTGGCCTTGTCTCCGAACAGCGCAAGCGACGCGCCGGTCTTGCCGATCACATCCACGCACAATTTGAGCAGCTCGTCCGAGCCGTTGTTGCGCACGCACAGGTTCGGCTCGAGCAGGTTGCACTTGGTGGCTTCAAGAATCAGGCGCGCGCATTCGTTGAGGTCCGGGCCGATGGTCACGGCCTGGTTGGGCGGCGTGCCGCCGAGGATGATGGTCGCGGAATCCGGCACCAGCGGCATCACATCGTTGAGCCTGATGAGAAAACTCGCGATCAGTTCGAACGCGCGCTCACGCGTTATTCTGCCGCTCTGGATGTCCTGCTCATAGTAGGGATTGATGAGGGTGTCGAGCCGGCCGATGCTCAACCCGGAGCAGAAATTTTCCTGGTTGAGGGCCACGCGCAGCATGTTCATGGCCAGCAGGGCTTCATGCAATGAGCGCGCGGGATGCGCCGGGGCGTTGCGCAGGCATTGCGCGATCTCGATCAACTCTTCGCGCCGCGCGCCCGGCTCGCTCCGCGCCTGCTCCTCGCATGCGTCCGCGTACCGCCGCGACAGCGCGAGTACGCCCTGGAGCACGATGGCCTGGGATTTGAAAAACGATGCGCGGTCCGCATCCCCGGCGCTCTGGGCCGCAGACTGTTTCTCACCCGCCTCCCGGATCATGTCGAGCAGGCCCCTCTTGAGAATGAACTCGTAATTCGGGATGATGTGGCTCGCCATCTGCACGAGCGTCAGCATGTAAAACGCCAGCATTTCGCTCTGGTGGAAACTCTTGTAACTCCCGTTGCGATCCGCCTTGTTCTTGGCCCAGGCGTAGGGGTTGTTGTCCGCCCAGAAAGGAAAGATGTCCGTGACGAGCGTTTCGATTTGCGCATCGTCAATGAAAGTGGGATCCTTTTCGCGCCGGTTGAGAGTGGTCAGGTCGGGCATGATGTTGCTGCCGAAAAGCCATGGGAAAACCGCAGTGCTGATGAGGTGCTCTCCCACGCTGCCCACGATGGGGCCGTCATTGAGCCGGATCGTGCGCCGTTCGAAGGAATGCTTGAGAGCGCCGGCCCAGAGTTCGTTGACGGGAACGCTCCCCTGGTTCTTTTTGAAATATTCGGTGATGAAGCGCGCATTTTCGATGCTCACATGCGGGCGCGTGTGGCGCATCTCTTCGGCGAGGCGCTCGACCGTGGTCATGCCGGCGCAGTCCGGCACGGCCCACTGCTTTTTCGGCGTTTGCTCTTTCTTGTCCCTTTTCGCGGACCGGGACACGCCCATGAGATCCAGCAGCGCGAAAAAGGCCGGCTCGTGGGCCTCGAAATAAGGCCGCGCCTCGCTGAAAAAATAGCCCAGCAGAAAAAGGTAATAAGGGTTCTTCCGCCCGTCGGTTCTAATCTTCCCTGAAATCATGAGGTCCAGGACATTTTTCGGATTCTCCAGCATGCCGGCCAGCGCCTTGCCCAGATTCACGAATTCGATGGTGTAAACCATTTCCTTTTCGGACAACGCATAACTTTTGAAAGAAACCGAACCCTCGATGTCCCGGTAACGGAAAACATATTTGATGCGCTTGTTGGCCGCCACGGCCGCTCTAAGCCTGGGATTGGCCACGGTCGCAACCGTGAAAATTGTCTGCAATGCGGCCATGGACCCATGGAACAGAACGCGGTCCTTTATGCTCGCTTTTTCAGTTTGTGTTTCAGGCACGGAATGAACTCCTTGAAAATGACAATCACGATGTAGTGATCATGGTTGTTATATTAAACCCTGGCCGTGATATCAACACCGGCCGCATGCAGGAACGCGGGCGCCGGTGAACAGTTCATTATAAGACGGGTGCGCGCATACGCAATCATGCTCTGCAAGCGAATTGCGTGACATCTGAAAACAACAGGGGTACAGGCAATTTGAACATTTTGCCGCTTTTACTCGATTTACTCGAATATAGCGGGCGGTGCATAATTGAAAAGATTTTGTATGGAGTGCGGCGATTTATCGCCGCTTTTTGGATTAGCCGGGAATCAATTCCCGGCGTGAAAGCGTCAATGAATTGACGCACTCCAAATCGCGAAAAATGCGCCGTTTGCGACATGGTTTGTTTGGAATCCCGCTAAAGCCGCAATGTTTGAGTTGATTTAGCAAACCTGACATTCAAGATTTATGGCGCATAGTGCCGGAAACAAGGCAGGGTTTGGTTTTTGTTAAGGGCTTGTTGTCTGTTTGTTAATGGCCGCACTATGCGCATGAATCGAGATTATTTTGACAAAAATCAGGGCATTTACTATGATCGTTTCAATGCTGTTTCTGCCGCATGAGACGCGGAAATCATGCGATGGAAGCGAAAAACAACTGCAAATGAGAGGAAAAATCACATGGCGATCAAAAAAGCGCGAATCGGAATCCTGACCGGCGGGGGCGACTGCGCGGGGCTGAACCCGGCCATTAAATGGGTCACCAAGGGCCTTCTGGACAAGGACATGAGCCGCCTGTTCCGGCGCAAATTCGAAGTTGTGGGCATCCGCAACGGCTGGGCCGGGCTGGTAAACGGCAAGCCCATGCAGCGCGGGCTGAACAAGGATCACTTCTGGATTCTGGACGAAGCCACGGTGCGCACCTGGGACCGGCTCGGCGGCACCAACCTGGGATCGTCGCGCACCAACCCGCTCAAGGACGAGGCGCTGCTCAAGAAAGTCATTGACAATGTTGACAAGAACAAATTCGAGGCCATCGTGGCCATCGGCGGCGAGGACACGCAGAGCGTGGCCGAGGGCCTGCGCCAGAGCGGCGTGAATGTGGTGGGCATTCCCAAAACCATAGACAAGGATCTCCGGGGCACGGATTACACGCTCGGGTTCTCGACCGCGGTCGAGGTGATCCGGCAGGAAATCGGCCGTCTGCGCACCACGGCCGGGTCGCACCAGCGCCTGTTCGTGGTGGAGACCATGGGGCGCCACGCCGGGCACCTGGCCCTGCAGGGCGGCATCGCGGGCGGCGCGTGCATGATTCTGATCCCCGAAGTGGATTTCGAGATGGACAGAGTCATCGAAACCCTCAAGAAACGCAAGTCCAGCGGCGCGCGCTACGACATCCTGGTGGTAGCCGAGGGCGCCAAGCCCGTGAGCCGCACCTACGAGGTCGTGCAGAGCCGCGAGAAGGACGACTTCGGACATGTGATGCTGGGCGGCATCGGCGACCAGCTCAAAGACGCAATCAAACAGTCGGGGATCAGCGAAGTGCGCAGCGTGGTGTTGAGCCACCTGCAGCGAGGCGGCGAGCCGAACGGCTACGATGTGCGCATGGGCCGCGCGTTCGGCCTGGCCGCATCGGAACTCATCCACGCCGGGTCCTACGGCAACATGGTGGCGCTGCGCGACAACCGCATCGTGTCCATCCCCTTCACCGAAGCCATCCAGCGCAACGAAAAGGGCGAGGTCATTCTCAACCTGGTGAATGTGGAAATGGAATACGACGAAAAACGCTACATCGGCAAACGCCGCACCCTCAACACCAAGTTCATCTGATTGACAATCGCGTCAACGGAACTGTTCAGACCATAAAAAAGCCCCGCCGCGAGGCGGGGCTTTTGTGTGCTCGGAGAGTATTCCCGAACCGGTGGATTACAGGACCGGGCTTTCGTGCATGGCCTTGAGGCGCTGCCAGCGGCGCTCGACCTCGGCCTCGTGCCGGGCCAGCAGTTCCGCGTAGGAGTCCTTGGTGAAGTGCCGGGTCTTGCCCATGAGCTTGAGCCACTCGATGAGCGGGATGCGCTTGTTCTTCTTTTCGGGATCGTAGGTGATGGTCGTGACGCCCTTTTCGATCTCGTAGAGCGGGAAGAAGCAGGTGTCAATGGCGGCCTGCATGATTTGTCGCGCGTCCTGTTCGCGGCATTTCCAGTTCAGGGGGCAGAAGGAGAAAATCTTGCCGTACACGAACCCATATTCGCGGGCGTAGTATTGCGCCTTGGCGGCTTTCTTGGTGAGGTCCACATGCTGGGCCTCGCATCCGGTGAACACATAGGGGATGTGGCATGCGGCCATGATCTGCGCGGTGTCCTTGTTGTGGGAACTTTTGCCGGCCTGCGCCTTGCCCACATGGCTGGTGCTGGTGGCGTGTCCCAGAGGAGTGCTGAACGACAACTGGTTTCCGGTGTTCATGTAGCCTTCGTTGTCGTATTCGAGCTGGATCATGTTGTGACCGCGCAGGGCCGCGCCGATGGAAGGCCCCATGCCGATGTCGTTGCCGCCGTCGCCGGTCACATGGATGAAGGTGATGGGCCGGTCCGGGAGTTCGCCGCGGCGGATGCGTTCCTTGTATGCGTCCACGATGCCGCTCATGGTGGCGGCGCCGTTCTGGAACAGGTTGTGGACATATGTGACGCGGTGCGCGCTGAAGGGGTAGCCGGAGCCGATGATCATGCCGCAGCCCGTGTGGAACAGGACCACGACCGGGCCTTCGATGCCGCGCATGAAATTGTTCAGGGATGGAATGATGCCGCAGCCCGGGCAAGCGCCATGGCCCGGGGCCAGGCGTTTGGGCATCTGCGTGAGCTTGCGCGCATTCGCCCCGGACACCTTGAGCTTGCCCGTGCCCTCGTCCACTTCCACGGACACGATGCCGGGGGTCTGGTCCGCGGCGGTAAGAGGTTTTTCCACGCGCTCGGGCTTGTAGGTCTCATCGCCCTCGAACGCGCCCACATATTCGTAGGGAACCTTGATGCCGGATTTGCCGTACTCGATGGCTTCCTCGATGATTTCCACGACTTCTTCGAGATAGATTTCCAGGCCGCCGAGACCGTAGATGCGGCTGTAGACCCGGGTTTTGTTTTCGGGATCGTCCTTGAGCGCGGCCTTGATTTCCAGGCTCATGCTGCCGCCGCCCGTGCCGTAGGTGTCCTGCCGGTCGCCCACGCACAGAATTTTGACATTTTTCAAAACGGCCTGAAGTTCCTCTTTGGGGAACGGGCGCAGCACGGCCAGGTTCACGGCGCCCACTTTGTGGCCGCGGTCGCGCATGATGTCCACGGCCTCGCACGCGGTGTCGAAGCTGCTGTTGAGGAAGAACACGGCTACCTCGGCGTCTTCCATGCGGTAGGTGTGCAGGAAGTCGTATTTGCGGCCCGAGATTTTCGCGTATTCCTCGAAGACCTGTTTGATGACGGCTTTTGCGTTGACCATGGCCATGGCCTGCTGGCGGCGGTTGTTGATGAGATCGTCGTTCATGTACGGGCCGATGGTCACGGGGTTGTCGGGATCCACGGAAATGTAGCCGGGCTTGTTTTCGCCGATGAAGTCCTGAACCACCTGGCGGTCGCTGAAGATGTAGGCGCGGCGTTTCTGGTGGCTGGTGACGAAGCCGTCGTAAGACACGATGGCGGGCAGGCGCACCTCGGGGTGCTCGGCCACTTTGAGGGCGATGATATCCATGTCGTAGACCATCTGCGGGTCTTTGGCCATGAAGGTGAGCCAGCCTGTGGTGAGGGTGTAGACCAGATCGGAGTGGTCGCCGCGGATGTTGAGCGGGCCGCTGACCGCGCGGTTGATGAGGTTCAGAAGCATGGGGAAACGGGAGCCGCTCTGCACGGGGAGCTGTTCGAGCGCGTAGAGCAGGCCGTTGGCGCTGGTGGCGTTGAACACGCGCGCGCCGGTGGTGGTAGCGCCGAAGCAGATGCCCGCGGCTCCGTGTTCGCCGTCGCCGGGGATCATGTGCACATCGTGCACGCCCGCGGCTTTCATGGCGTCAAGTTCCTCGGGCACGGCCGTGGACGGCGTGATAGGAAAGTAGCCCATGACATGGAAATTTATCTGGCTGGCGGCGTGCGCGGCCAGTTCGTTGCCGTTGAGCACGACTTTGGTCTGTTCTGGCATTCCATTGGCTGATGTGGCGGCTGCCTGTGGGGTCATTGAAAGAATCCTCCTCGATGGCCGGGCCGTTTCGCGCCCGGACTCTTTTCGAAATGTGTCCGGCTGTGCGGCGTCACTCGGTTTCGCGCTCTGCGGTCAGCGCCTGCTTGGGGCACACATCCACACAGCGCATGCAGCCCTTGCAATACTGAAGGTTCACGCCGGTCATGAAGCGCTTGTCCTCGCCCTTGTCGTCTTTGCGGGTCACAAAAATCATGGCCTGGTCCGGGCACACGCTGTCGCACTCGCCGCAGTTGATGCACAGATCCTCGTGCCATACGGGATAGAATCCCGAGCGGGACATGCTCATGTCATTGAGCGCGGTGTTGCCGGGATTGGGGATCACGCCTCCGATGGGCGCGTTCTTCCAGCCCAGTTTTGGGCGGAACGGCGTGAACGGCTGCACCGGATACTTGCCGTCGTCCGGCACTTCGAGGATGTCCACTTCTTCATGGCCGCGCTCGAAGGCGTTGAGGTTGGGTTCGAGCAGATGGGGATACTTGTGCCCGAAAATGTCTTTGATGGAAGCGTGCACCGCGTCTTTGGTGAGGAAATCCACGGCGCGGCAGATGGTGCCCATGATGGTGGTGTTGATACGCACCTTTTCTTCCACGGAGATCTTCATGGCGTCAACGCAGTAGAGAGTCACGCCGCCGGGCACCTGGAGCAGATCGCGCACTTCGTCGCATTTTTTCGGGGTGTTGACGATGACGGCGGCGCCGGGTTTCACGCCCTGCATGACCGCCACCTTGCCCGCCAGGTTGGTGTGGAACACCACCAGAAGGTGCGGCTCCACAACCGGGCTGTTTACGCGAATGTCCCTGTCCGGTTCCGAAAACTTGATGAACGACTTGACCGGCGTGCCCTTTTTCTCGGACCCGTAGCTTGCGAAATTCACGCCGTTGAGGCCCATGTGCAGGATACCGGCGTCGGCCAGGATCTTGCCCGCCAGGTTCGCGCCCTGGCCGCCGACGCTCTCCATGCGGATCTCGTAATACCCGTATTCGTTCTTCTGTTTGAGGATTTCGGTCTGTTGAGCCAATGATTTCTCCCCCTTGAAACCCTTTCGGGAAACTTTTCACAATCTGGATATATTATAGAAAACTCGAACCTCTGGCAATTGCAAATGGAAAATCGCTGTGACAACGGGCCGGGCTGAACAGGCCCGTGCGGACAGGTGTTTCAGACCCGGATACGCATGAGCGCGGCGGTACGCCGGAAACACTACGGAACTTGTCAGCATTATAGCGAGAATCCGGCGCGCGTCACCTGATTTTCACAAGATTGTAGCGGCGGGAACCGCAGCCCATGGCCTCGGCCGCGGCCACATGCGGCTGCCAGTCCACATTGTGCAGGGCCACGAACTTGTCCGCGGCGTCCGGAGTCTTGAGCTTGTGAGGGTAAGGAGTCCAGGGGGACTGGTTGATGAGGTCCGCGGACGCCTGGTCCACGGCCACGGGGTCGCGCGAGGCCAGCACGCCCGCGTCCGCAACGAACGGCGCATCGGTCCAGTCCACACAATCGCAATCCGGGGTGATGTTGGTGGCGAAGTTCAGAAACGCGCATTTGTTTTCCTTGCCCGCCAGCGCGCCGCGCGCGTATTCAGCCATCTTTTCCTGAAGAAGCGAGGCTTCGCTTTCCCACTCCACCTCGATGGCGCCGGGACACACCACCACGCACTCGGCGCAGCCGATGCACCTTGTTTTATCAATCTGCGCCTTTTTGTCCTTGCGGCGCGAAATGGCCGCGGCCGGGCACACTTTCATGCACGAACCGCACGCAATGCACTTTTCCGCGTCCACGCTGGGCTTGACATCCGAGTGCATGTTCTGTTTGCCTGCGGGCGAGGCGCAGCCCATGGATATGTTCTTGAGCGCGCCGCCCATGCCCGTGGCCAGGTGGCCTTTGGCGTGCGATATCACGATCATGGCTTTGGCGTAGTGGATGCCGCCCGCGATCTTCACGCTTTTGAAATGCTTGCCCTTGACCGGCACTTCCACGAAATCGTGCCCATACAGCCCATCGGCCACGATCACGGGCGCGTGAACCACCGAGGGAGCGAATCCGTTTTCGATGGCGGTCATGATGTTGTCCGGCGCGATGCGGCGCGTGCCCCGGTACAGTGTGTTGGTGTCCGTGATAAAGGGCTTACCCCCGAGGTCCCGCACGGCGTCAACCACAAGGCGCGCCACCTGCGGGGATATGTAACCCGTGTTGCCCTTTTCTCCCCAGTGCACCTTGATGGCGACCGTGTCTCCGGCGTTCACCATGTCCCGCAGATTCAGCTTTTTGAGGAGCTTCGCGGTTTTGTTGAAAAGATTCTTTCCGTAAGTTTCCCTGGCGTCGGCGAAAAACACATCAGACGGCATGGCGGGGGTTCTCCCTTCAGTAGATGCTAATGATCATTATATCAGAGGCTCGGTTGCGGCCCGCACTGTCATGAGAGGATTTTCTTGTTCACGGGGTCGTAATACATGCGTTTCGCGCGTTCCTGCACGATGCGATCCTCTTCGAGCACCCAGGCGGTGAGCGAGTTTCCGTACACGCATCCGGTGTCGAGTCCCAGGGCCACGAGTCTGCCGTTGCGCTCGCTGCGCACCAGACCGCCGCGCGCGTCGTGGCCGAAAACCACAAGTTTCGGCCCCTCGTACAGCTCGTGCCAGTGCGGCTGGTCCGGATTGTCGTAATCCGGGAATGTGCGAATGGTGAGGGCCGCGCGCGCGTCCGTGCCTATTGAGCCAAGAAGCGGATGCACGCCCGCATGCACCAGAATCCAGCGCAGGCCGATGATGGCGATGGGGCAGCTTGCGATGAACGATGCGAATTCCGCGGCGCGCCCGCCCATGCGTTCGCAGGCCTTTATCTGCGATTTGCTGAAATCCTCGTCTGCGTATTTCCCCGTGGCGCGGTGCAGCAGGCAGCGGTGGATTTTCCAGTCGTGGTTGCCGAGCACGCTCTTTGCGCGCGCGCGCACCATGAGGTCCAGGGTGCGGCCGGGATCCGGACCGCGCGCGAAATTGTCGCCGGTCAGATACAGACGGTCCAGAACCGGATCGTAATCCAGTTTCTTGAGAATGTTTTCGAATTCCAGGGCGCAGCCGTGAATGTCGCCCACGAATATGGTGCGGGATGGCCGCATGCGTTCAGTCCTTGATCTTCTTGAGAATGTCCATTTCCCCGGCGCGCACGCGCACCACGGAATCCGCGGGGATGCTCTGGCCGATCCAGACCACAAGCGTGTCGCTGCCGTAATCGCTCTCGAGAGCCGTGGCGTACTGTATGGGCCGGTTTCCGTTCACGGTGACTTCAGCATCGGTGTAGGGAAAGTTTTCCAGGAGCAGAACGGGATTGAACAGCATATCCCCGGCCGCGCCCTCGAACTTGAGTTTCACGGTGCGCGCGCCCTGGCACTGCACGCGGTAACCGCGCTGGCGGGGTTCGAATTCCACGCTGTCCGCGCCCTCCCAGGCTTTCACGGGCGGGGGATCAATCCATGAGCGCGCCGCGGCCAGGACTTCGGCGTCCGGCGCGTCCGTGTTGCCGATGAGCCACGCCCACTCAACGAGTTCGTGGGTCTTGTCCAGCATGCGCCGCCGCAGGGGTTCGGTTTCCACAGCCGTAAGGGATGCGTGGCCCGGCCGCTCGCGCCACCCCGGCGGCGCCTGCATGCATGTGGGCAGTCCCCGCGTGACCGGGTAATGCACGCCCCAGTAACTCGGGCTGACATACCGGCCGTCCTCTTTCCATCCGTCGTACTGAACGATGAAATGCTCGAAGCTGCGGGACACCATGACCGGGGTGTTCGCGTCCTTTTTGCTCCAGTTGATGCGGAACACGGCCGGGGTTTTCGCGTCCCATTTTCCCGCGGGCTGCGGGTAGGTGATGGACTCCTGCCTTGCGCCGTCCGGGGACAGCACGCGCACCGCGCCGGGCGGCAGCACATCGAACGGGTTGATGCCCGAGGGAATAAATACGATGAATTCGTTGGCCTCGTGCCAGGTCATGGGCAGGAAATGGCCCACGGCGTGGCGCACGCCGTACCCATCGGGATAAAAGGTGTAGGTTTCCTCGGCCCATTCGTTGTCCGCGATTGTGTATTCGAGGTCAATGAGCGCGTAACGCCAGTCCACCACGGCGCGCGCGGGCGTGCTGGACACGATGAACGGACGCGAGAACCGCGCTTCCTTGTCCTGCAGCGGCTCAATGCAGTCCACCAGCCCGCCGCGCTCCCACGCGGCTTCGAGCCATTCATAGGTCATGCCGATATTGGCGCGCGACGCCCAGAACGGCACATTGCTGGACCCGCGCCACCAGACGAAGCGGTTGCCGTTGGGAAACGACACCACGATGTCGCGGTGCGGCCCGCGCGTCCACAGGCTGTCCCAGTCCGCCGATGACCAGGTCCCGGTTTTCCGGTCATGGAGCGGCACCGGCCCTTCGTAGGAAAGCTGCGTGTAGAACGCGCCGAAACCGCGATTTGCGGGCCTTGCGTCCTCGGCGATCAGCCAGCGTTTTTCTTCAAGCAGAATCCGGCCGTCTCGTTCGAGGGTGAGGATGAGCCGGTACTTGCCCGGCTTGACATCCGCGCCCCGCGCGGACAGCGCGCCGTCGAACGCTTCGCCCGCCGCGACATTGTGATCACCCTTGAGCTCCAGCACGGTCTCGCCCTGTTTGTTCTGCACGCGGGCGCGCGACACAATTTTTTGCTTCCCGGTTCCTGGGATGAAGCACCAGAAGCGGATGGAGAGCGATTGTTCGGGGATGAGCAGCACGCGGTCGTGCGGCACAAGAGCGCGGCCAAGGTCCACGGGATTCACGGCCGGCTCCGCGGCTACTTCGAAACCTCCGAAAAAATCCGGATCCGAAAGCTGCTTTTTGTCCAATACCTCGCGCTTGCCGCCGGCCGTTATCGAGAGCGCTATTTCCTGGTCCTGGAAGAACAACGGAATTTCGACATTCTCGCGCATATACAGGCGTTCGCCGCCGGGCAGGGTCACGCGCGCCAGAGCGCGGCCCTTGTGCAGAATTTCCAGCGCGTATTCGTCCGATGCCCGCGCATTGACATTGAGCACGGAAATCTGGACCTCGCGCGCCATGCCCTTGCCGCGCCGGTGCGCCAGGGGCCAGAAATCGCTGTCCCGGAACAGATAAATGGACCCGCGCCTTTCGAGGCTTTCGAGCCGCGGCAGAACCCTCGCGGCGACGCGAATCAGGTCCTGACCCATGTCCCCGGAAAAGTTCGTGATGTTGTTGTCCCACAGGCGGATGAATCCGGGCGCGCCCTTTTTGAATTCTCTGGTCCAGGCCGATGCGTTGCCGTCCGCGTCCAGGGCCAGCACATTCGTGACCGAGGCGCGGGGCAGCGCGCGCACACTGGTCCAACCACTTTTCAGGCCCCATGTTTTGCCTGTTTCCGCGGGGGCGGCGCTGCTGCGGCCCTGCCAGTTGCCCACGGTGTCGAAACCCAGCACGCCCCGTCCTCCGAGGTAATCCCACTTTTCCTTGTCCCATTTGCCCTTGCCCACAAAATAAAAAGGGACATCTCCGGGCCGAATCACGGATCCGCCCGCGTCCAGATATTTACGGAACAGGGCGTCCGCGCCCGGCGCGGTTCCCACGAGCGTGTCCGGAACCACATCCGACGCCATGATGAGCAGTTTCCCGGCCGCGCCGCGCGCCGTGGCCTGCGCCATCCAGTCCCGCACGGCCTGCGCGTCCATTTGCGCGAACCCGAGCGCCACGGCGAAATCCCGCAGTTCGGCGCTCGCGCCGCGCGTGATCCACGACACCGGATAGTTCTCGTCATAGTAAACAACGGCGTCCGGGAAATCCGCGGCGCGCGCCGCGAACGACAGGGCGAACGCGCACGCCGCGCACAGAGCCGTGGCAATGATTTTCTTCATGGCAACACCCTCCGCCATCGCTTTCTGGTTCACAGATTATAGCATATCGCGCCGCGCGTCCGGCGCCGCAAATTGCGGGATCGTCTGGCCCGCGCTATGATGATCCCGGCATGAGGATTCAACCAATGCGCATCATCCCCGCCCTGCTCGCGTTCCTGTTTCTCATGGCCGCACCGTGCGCGCGCGCTATGGCGCAATCCGTGGGCTCCTCGACCCCGGAGCAGATCACGGCGCAGGCCGAGGCGCTGGTGGAATCGGGCGCGGCGATTCTGAACGCGGCCGCAACGGACCGCGAGTTCGAGATGGCCGTGAAGCAGTGGGAACAGGCGCTCGAACTGTACCGCAAGGCCGGAAACCGTGAGGAAGAGGCCAGCCTTTGGGAGTTACTGGCCGAAGCGCACGCGCGG
>JAGUYV010000213.1 GCA_020061125.1 bacterium
ATGAAAACAGCGCGAAGATCAGGACTGCGGCAAACACGATGGCGGCGGCGCGCAGCGCAACGGACCGCCGCCGGCCGCTCGGCAATACGGGCGCTGACAGAACCGCGAAAATTCCAAGCGACACCAGGCTGGACGCCCACGCGCTGCGCGTGAATGAAGCGATGAGAATGAACGCCAGACTCGCCAGCACGACGAAGCCAAATGCGGCGCGCGCGCGGCGGCGCGCTCCCAGATACAGGGCCAGCGCCGGGGGCAGCAGCAGCGCCGCGTAGCCCGCCGCATAAACGGGATTGCCGATTGACGACGATATCCGGCCCTCGAACTGATCAATCCACGAATGCAACAGGTACCCGTGTGAGTCAAATCCTGAAAAAACGGAGTAGAGGGGATTGGCCAGCAGATAGTCCCAGGGGAACCAGTCCAGGCTGCGCAATTCGAGCAGGCCGAGTAGCGCCACGGCAGGCGCGGCGGCCAAAGCTCCAGTGAGCGCGGTCTGAATGCGTGAGCGGGTGTCGAGAAAGAGCCGCGCTGAAAAAAATAGAATCGCGGCACATGCCCACTCCAGCAACGCGTTCATCGCCAGAAATTTGTGCTGCGCAAAAAATAAGCAAGCCATAAGCCAGGCCAGAAACATGGCCCATGGGATGTTGGCCGCGGAGCGGGGCCGCAGGGCGCCGCGGTTTGTCGCCGCTGCGCCGAGCCAGGCAAGAACCGCGCCCGCGCAAAACATCTGCACAAGCATAATCTTGATCGGCTTGAACGGGTCAAACGCCGTTCCAAGAAACACCAGAGGCACAAGGAAAAGGAGCAAAGCGAACAGCGCGGGCCATGCGCGATGCAGCAACACGGCGTCCGGTGAACCGGTCGTTTGTTCGGTGTGTGCGGGAAGGGGTTGAGGATAATTCACGGAGCGGCGGTTCCGGGTTGCGGATCAGTTTTGCTGCTTGCCGTTGTTTTTTGGAGAAGGAAGCGGCAGCCCGCCCGGCGAATGCTGTTTCCACTGAATCTGCGGCGCAGCGCCGGGATCGAACATCTCGTCCTCGGGCGGAGCGGCTTTGTCCACGATGTTGCTGAAAGTGCGTTTGCCGTCCACGGACAGTTCCGCGTCTATGTCCCCGTATCGGCGCTTGATTTGCAGGACCAGAGGTTCCGCCATGGGGTCCGAGTTCCCAAGCGTGACCTTGTTCATGGATTTCGCGTCAATGCCGGATACATAGTATTTCGTGCCCGGAACGAAATCACCCTTTTTCAGAATTTCGTTGTTGATGATCACGAAGTGCTCGCCGCTGTGGCTCGTGGAAATGGCGGAAAGCGTGAAAGAAGGCGGCTTGACGGCGATGGGTTGCGGGAATGTGAGCGGCATCTGGAATTCTTCGATGATGGGATTGAGATTGTCCTCGGGAATGACTTGAACGGTCTGCACCGGCTCCTCCTGCTCGTCCGGTTCTTGATCGAGAATGGGAGCGAAGGGATCGAGACGCCCCACCCGGCCGGAAAGCAAAGCGGTGTCGCCCGAAGCCGCGGCCACGGGCGTGGTGGCCATGGCGGTGGCGGACGGTGGAATGGATGACCGCGAAGAATCCTCTTGATGTTCCGGCGCGGGCGCCGCAGGCTTAAGCGCCTGTTCCGCCGCGGCCCGCTGTTTCTCAAGCTCGCCCTGGGCCTTTTCCAGGGTGAATCCGTCGGGCACGCGCACCGTGGGGGAGCCGCTTTGCGAGGGCAGCAAAAACCATACGCCGACGATGGACGCAATGAGCACGAATACGATCATCAGCCCGGAGGGCGTCATGCCCCACCGTTCGGCCAGATCCCTCACGGCTTCACTCAATCCTTTCTTCGTAATAACAAACCAGTTCCATGGCGATGCCGAGTCTGGTATCCAGCGGATCCAGAGAAGTCAGGCGCACGGACTGGACCTGAATCGCCTGGTTGCTCAACCATAACTGGGCGGAAAAATCGGAAAACGACTGGAACGATCCCGTGGCTTCGAATGTTACGGGGAGCCTGCGCACAGACACAGCGGCGCCGCCATCGAGAACCAGCCGCGCTTCCTCGGGCGGGTTTTCGTTAATGACAACATCCGTAAGGTCCATGCCCGCGGCCATGTCCGGCAGGCCCGCGGCCACGAAATCGCGAAGAGAATCCGCATTGAAGAGGGCGTTTCCGGTAAGGGACAAGGTATTCCGGTGCGATGGCGCCACCATGGCCGCGCCCGCGGCCATGGCTTCCAGTTCCTTGATGCGCGCGGATTGGATGCTCACATTTTTTTGCAGGGATGCGCCGGTCGCGCGGGCCCGTTCAAGCTGCCGTTTCTGCGAACCGTAAACAAAGTGAAACAGCACCGCGGCGAACGCCAGGGCCAACACCGCCGCGGCCAGAACGCGCTGGCGCGGCGTGGTCGAAATAATAAAGGCCTTCAAATCGTTCACTGCGAATTCTCCGTAGCGTTCCAGCGGGCTGTGACTGTGACCCGGTTCACGCCTATATCATTGATCTGCTGCGGCTCCACACTGCTGCGCCCCACATTTTTGAACCGGGTTCCCAGCATATCCGTGAAATCCTTGATGGATGCGGGATCCTGGGTAATGGCGTTGATTGTGACGGCGAAATCCCGTTGTCCCTGCGAATCGTTTTTATCCTGGATGCGGGCGTCGAGATCCAGAAGCTGCATGGTTTTGGGCACGGATTCGGACAACTGCATAGCCAGGGTGTTGACGGGCGCGGTGATTTTTTTGTCTCCGTTGACCGCCGGGATGCTCTTGAGGCGCTCTGCGCGCGGCTCAAGTTCGGCGATTTTCGACTGATTCACATTATGCAGTTTCTGAATCTGGGCGTTGGTCTGTTGCTGCTTGACCACTTCACCCCTTGTCCGCGTAAACATAGCGCCCATGGCTGCGGCGATGAGCAACACGACCAGACAGAACCACAATGCCAGTTTGCGCAACTGGGCCATTTCTGCGATTTCCGTGGGCAACAGATCCACGGAAAACGGCAGGCGGCCGATTTCCACGCCTCGCATGGCCAGACCCACGCTGGTGAGGAAATTCATGTCCACCTGTTCCATAAGTTCGGACGGGAATTCGTCCACATTCACCTTGATGTCTGCGAAGGGCGTGTGCATTTCTATGGGAACATCGTCCACATGCTCGGTCAGCACATGGTAGAGATCCATGCCGCCTGCCGCGCCAAGGCTAAGAAGCATCCTGTTGAGATGGCCGCCGCGGCTGTGCTCGGTCTGGTAAAAATGCATTGCCAGCATGACTTCGGACAGAATTTTGTCCAGAAATCCATTTTGCATCTGCATGGGATCCAGGGCCGGCATTTTCACGGTGCGCGAGTACCGTATGGTGTCGCCGCTGAACACATTCATGGAGATGCCCTGGTAATCATAGACCACGGACATGAGGTCTTCCGTGGCCACGGGCGGCATGCCGTTGCGCAGCAGCCGCAGGATGGCGAATGAGCTCACATCCAGAGCCGCGCATTCCAGCCCCGCGTGCTCCAGCGTCTGATAATACGAATAGCACAGATCGCGCGCGGCGATGACGAGCATGATGGACACTCGGCGGCGGCCGTGTTCCTCGAATTCTTCGAGCGGGTGATAGTAAACGATTTTGTCTTCGCTTCCGAAAAGCACATAGCGGTCAATTTCGGATTCAATAAGGCGCTGGAGCCTGTCGTGGGGCATGGCGGGCAGGGTGATGAGACGGGACGCCACCTTGGACCCGCGCACCGCGGCCACCACGGTCCGGTGAGAAAACTTCCGCTTGTGAAAGAGTTCGCGAAGCGCGCGGCCCACGGTTTTGGAATCCGTAATCAGCCCGTCTTCCATGCACCCCTTGGGTGTTGGCGCTATGCCGAAATTGCGCAGAAAATACTCACGCCCCACACGCTCGATTTCCACCACGCGAATGGAGTCCGGCCCGATGTCCACGCCAATGACCGGCTCGAAGCTCTGTTGCAGCGATTCTTTTTTCAGATCCGCCAGACTGTCCAATGCCTAACTCCGGGTTCCGCGCCTATTATGGTAATGCATGGCCTAAACCCAAAAGCAAATCCGTTTTCGCACAACATCTGTTCGCATGCCTTGTTCGCAGCATACTCGTTGCTCATAATTTTACTATTAACCTGACACTAGTGTCAATATTTATGTCATTTGAATAAAACCGCCAGAAGTTATACATTTGAGGATAGTTTGTCAAAGGTCGTACTTTTGAACAATTTACACCGGCCATTCCATATTGCCGTTTCATAAAACATCGCATAGGGGAGCGATGTTCCCGAAGACGGCTTGTGCTTTTGCCTGTGGCGGCGGCGCGTACGAGTGTATATAATGCGAATGTGCGGAGGTGTTCCAAAATGAAAACCCGGATTGGGATTTACTTTATGCTGCTGTGGTGTTTCGCTCCTGTGGCTGTGTGCGAAGCGGCCGCGCTCGATGATTTCCAGAAGCAATTCCAGTCGCCCCCGGCAGAATACGGCGGCGCGCCGTTCTGGTCCTGGAACGAAACGCTGGAAAAACAAGAATTGCAGGTGCAGATAGACGAATTCGCGAAACAGGGCATGGGCGGCTTTTTCATGCATGCGCGCGAAGGGCTGATCACCCCGTATATGGGGCCGGAATGGATGGAGGCCGTGCGCTTGAGCGTGGACCGCGCCTCGAAACTCGGCCTCAAGGCGTATCTATACGACGAGGACCGCTGGCCGTCCGGGTTTGCGAGCGGCAAAGTGCCGGCCATGAATGACGATTTCCGGCAGAAGGGCCTCGTGGTGGTCGAAGCGGGGGAACCGTTGACCGCAGAGCGGCTCCAGGAACTCGGCGCGCTCGTGGCCGTGTTCGAAGCCGAACTTGACGGGGTCATGGTCAAGTCATTCAGCAAGGCGACCATGACCGGGGGCGTCGCGGCCGCGCCCGCTCCGGGCCGGGAACTCCTGTACTTTTTCATGCAGACGGCTCAACTCAATGAGTGGTATAACGGCGAAACCTACATTGACACCCTGAACCCGGCGGCCGTTGACGCCTTTATATCCGTGACCCATGAGGAATACCGCAAGGCCGTGGGCCACGAGTTTGGCAAAACCGTGCCTGCCATCTTCACGGACGAGCCGGAATTTGTGTCCCGCCGCCATTTTTCTCACGAGGTCGCGCCGTGGACCCAGGCGCTGCCCGCGCAGTTCGAGAAGGAACACGGATACTCGATTCTGGATAAATTGCCCCTGCTGTTTTACAATGGCGGCCCGGCCACGGACCCCGTGCGCCTGGACTTCTGGACCACGGCCACGGAGATGTTCCGCGACGCGTATTTCAAACGCATCTACGAGTGGTGCGAAAAGCACAACATCAAATTCACCGGGCATCTCATGCTCGAAGACACGCTCCCGGACCAGGTCTGGCGCGTGGGCGCCACTATGCCCCATTACGAGTACATGCAGATGCCGGGCATGGATCACCTGGGCCGCAACATTGACAACCTGCTCACCGCCAAACAGGTGAGCAGCGCCGCGCACCAGTTCTCGCGCCCGCTCATCCTCACGGAAACTTACGGTTGCAGCGGCTGGAACTTGAGCTTCGAGAACATGAAATGGATCGCCGACTGGCACTACGCACTGGGCGTGAATTTCATGAACCAGCACCTGTCTTGGTACTCCATGAGAGGCACGCGCAAGCGCGACTATCCCGCCACGATTCTGTACCAGTCCCCGTGGTGGAAGGATCACAAAGTCATCGCGGATTACATCAAGCGCGCCACATACGCTACGGCCCAGGGCCGTTTCGTGGCCGAAACCCTGGTGCTGCACCCGGTGACCACGGCCTGGGCGCAGTTCTCGCCTCTGGAGAAATCACGCGTCACCGCTCTCAACCAACACTTCACGGATTTGCTGCATGCCTTGAGCGGACGGCAGGTGGACTACGATCTGGGCGATGAAATCGTAATAGCCCGCCACGGTTCGGTGAAAGACGGGAAGTTTATTGTGGGAGACATGACATATGACAATGTGATCATTCCCGATGCGCGCGTGCTGCGCGGTTCCACTGTGAAACGGCTCAAGGAATTTCTTGACCAGGGCGGCACGGTGATATCCCTCGGCTCCATGGCATACCTGGCTGACGCGGAAGAGCCGGTTACACTGGACAAAGCCGTAGTTTCGGCGGACATACCCGCAGCGCTGGACGCGCTCATCCCGCGCCTCAAAAGCCACGCCGCCATGACATTCACCTGTGCCAGCCCCCCATGCGCACAGGGCGACAAGGTTTACCTTCACCAGCGCGAGGTCCAAGGTTCCTCGTTCTTCATGTTCGTGAACACGGACCAGGAAAATCCCGTGAACGCGCAAGTCGTACTGCCCCTGTCCGGCAGGGTGCGCGTCTGGGATCTGTTCAGCGGCACGGCGCTGGATTATCCGAATGCCAGCCGGGACGGGCATGCCGTTGTGCCGGTGAACCTCGGCCAGGCCGGTTCGCTGCTCATCTCCGTGTCCCCGGACGAACCTCAAACACCTGTGACGGCCCACCCCAAAAAAACCGTGCGCGCTGTGGTTCTGCCGGACGCCTGGACTATCGCGGGCCGTGGACCCAACGCGCTCACAATTGACACTGTCAGTTACAAGCGCAAGGGAGACACCGCGTGGATCCCCAATGTGTCCACGCATACGGCGCAGGATTCCATGGAATCTCTGGGCACGGATTTCGAATTCTCGGTGCAGTACAAATTCGGCCTGGGTGCGGAACCCGCCTCGCTCGGTCCGCTTTTTCTGGTGCTCGAACAGCCCGAAGGCAAACAGATTATTCTGAACGGAAAACCATTGAAATACGACCCGGAACAGGGATGGTGGATTGACAAATCGTTCCGGAAAATTGACATTTCGAGCGCCGTGGCCAAAGGGAAAAATGTTCTTGAAGTCAGGGGCGTGTTCCACCGGCCCAAGAAGCCCGGTACGCGCATCTACCTGCCCGGAGGCACGGAAATCGAAAGCGCGTATGTGATTGGCGATTTTTCCGTGGCGCAAACAAAAAGCGGCCAGTTCCTGATTGTGCCGCCCAACAATACCCTGTTCTATGGGGACATGGCGGAAAAAGGCTATCCGTTCTATTCCGGAACCCTGGCCGTGGAGCAAACGGCGGACATTGAGAAGCCCGTGCCCGGAGAGCGCGTGTTTCTGGAAATACGCGGCCTCGAAGCCATTACCGCGCGCGTATTCGTGAACAGCGCGGACGCCGGGCTTGTGGCCTTTCACCCGCATGAGCTGGACATCACGGATTTCGTCAAACCGGGTAAAAACGCCATTCGCATAGAGATTACGAACAGCAACAGAAATCTGCTCGGGCCACATCACGCCGTTGAGCGGGAGCCGCTGAATGTTGGCCCCGGCACTTTCGAGGGCAGCATTCTGTTGAACAACTACTATTTCATTCCGTTCGGCATAAGCGAAGGCGTAAGCCTGTCCTACAGGCATTGAGAGGTTTGTTCGCCGATAATCAACGCCATCAATGACCCGGCGTTTTACGCTCCGCAGCGATTTTCGGTTGAGAGCGGAAAACGGGACTCGAACCCGCGACCCCAAGCTTGGGAAGCTTGTGCTCTACCAACTGAGCTATTTCCGCACGCTTCAATCAATCCCATTATTGCCACTGGTTTTTGATTCGTCAAGTGTCCGGTCCGGCATTGCATTGCTAAGAATAACGACTGCGCATTTTCAAAAAAACTGAACTTGCATCCGGTTTCGATTATAATTTGTTATCATCTTGTCCCGTGCGGGTTAAAGCGGGAAATCTTGAGACACGACGCGGAGGCGCCATGTTTGCAAGGGACATCAAAATCTCCTGGGGCCATTACGAACAAATCAACATCAGCGACATTCACAACGATGTAAGCCGGGTGTTCATCAGGGAACTGACCAATAGGCCCAGACACTTTATTATTGATGTGTACCTTTGCAGCGACGCCAGAAACCATTTCATCAGACAAATCCTTTCGCACATTCCTTATGTAAATGTTCTGAATTCCGCCGGAAATGTGGTATACAACCCTCACCACCGGCCCTCGGTGATTATCGCTCACGGAGATTCGGCTTACACCGGGTGCGGAGCCATTGATTATGCCAAAGCGCATTCCAGGGACGACCTCCACGGATATCCGGCCATAGCCTCTCTGGAGCCTGACCCCCTCCAGAACGCCCACGCGCAGCTTGCAAAAATATACCCGGAATGGCGCGCGGGCATCATTTACTTCGATCATGAAAAGGGCGTCGTATCCATGATTGAAGGGAATCACGACAACCGCGGCATCGGGCTTGCCCTGTATTCGGAGCTGCGCAAGAGCCTCAAACATGGCTTTGCCGAAAGCGAACTCAAGCACATGGCCACGGGCCAGAACCCCGACATCATTTTCCTCAACAATATTTTCACGGACATGACCGCGTTCAACGCATTCACCATCAACCTGCAGCGCGACTCGTTCGACGGCATCGTTTACGATTCCCTGAAGTACGCCATGGATCACGCCTTGAGGGGTGAGGGCAGTTTCAAGGACACGCGGGTTGTGGTGTTGGCCTTCCGCCGGGACGAGCCAATCCCCGACGAATTGCATTCTCTGCTGAACAGGGAAGTATTTGTCCGGGAATATCTGAACCGCGGCGGAAAAATTTATGTAGTTACGGTCGGCGATCTTCCCAGCATGAAAACCGTGTATCGCGTAACCAACCACCTGGATTGACACGCGGCGCAGAAGACGAAGCATCGATTTTTTCCATGTGTTCATTCTATTGTCATGATATACTTGATTCGTATCACCTAATGAACCTGGCCCTCGCCAAGCGCACAGCGCACCGGTTCGCGGGACTTCACAAATGCTTCCAGGAGAGATTCCGGAATGATTAGCAAATTGTTGAAAGGCAACAAGGAGTTTGTGCGGGACATATTCAATGTGGAGCATTTGGAGCGCTTCGCCAAAGGGCAGCATCCGCACACATGCTGGATCGGATGTTCGGATTCGCGGGTGCCGGAAAATCTGATCACGGGAACCGGCGATGGAGAGTTGTTCGTTCACCGCAACATCGCGAACATCATTCCCGCGCACCAGACCGAGGAAGGCGCGGTTCTGGAATACGCCGTGGAAGTGCTGCATGTGAAGCAAATCGTGCTATGCGGGCATTACGGATGCGGAGGTCTCACCGAACTGCTGCACGGCGTGGACCATCGCACTCACATCGGACACTGGTTGAGACACGGCGAGGAAGCTCTGCACCGGTTGCAGAAGCGGCCCGGATTCCATGATTTGCCCCGCGATGAAGCCCTCAATCTGCTCGTCGAGGAAAACCTGCACCTTCAGCGTTCCAACGCCTTGTCCTATCCCTTCGTTAGGCAGGCAGTGAAAAATCATGATTTGCAGATTCACCTGCTGATATACGATCTCCAAACCGGACGGCTGCACAAACTCGAGGAACGCGCTCATTAATTGGGATATTCCGAAACGAGAAATTATAATATACCGACATTTTGACCGGAGGTTTTTTTCGAGATGCCCCGATTCATCACCGACGACTGCGTGGCCTGCGGCGCGTGCGAAGCCGCATGCCCCGAAGAAGCCATCCATGAGGGAGATCCCAAATACATCATTGACCCCGAGGCGTGCGTGGACTGCGGAGAATGCGAAGAGGTCTGTCCCAACGATGCAATTATTCAAAAACAGGCATAACAATTAGATTTTTTATTACAGAATCGCCTTGTTGCTTTTTTCACAATCTACTGATATAATTATGTTTGAAATCTCTGGGTTTGGTGAATGATTACTGTAACAGACGACCAAACGATTGTTTTCAAGCCAAGCCCAGGGATATCAACATAGAAGCGGAGAGAGAAGCCATGAAGATCATGCGGCAATGGATCATGCTTGCGGCGGTTCTTGCGGCGGGGGGCATGCTGATCAGTTCCTGCGGCGGGGGCGGAGTCTCCGTAACGGGCGGGCAGTCCGCACAGGTTCAGACTCCCGAACAGGAATATCCGCAGCTTGTGGACGCTCCGGAAGCCATGGACGCGATTGCGGCCGCGGCGCGCGGCGAGTTCCCTTTTGATGATGAAATCCTCGACGACGCACAGGAACCCATGGCGCAATCCATGCGTAAGATGCAGCAGATCCCTCCCGCGGGCGCTTCCGGCGGCCCGGACATGAATTCTTACTACATTCCCTCAAAAGCCTTCGACGGAGATTACAGGTCCTGGTGGGCCGGCAAAACTGGCGCCAAGAAATGGGATTTGTATTACGCTTTTCAGCAGTCTCACCATCTTGACTTCATCAACATCAACTTTTACGGTCCGGATTACATTCCCGATAAACTGGATGTTTATGTGAGCGCAGACGGGTTGCAGTGGGACCGCGTGGCGCACCTCATCAATCACAAAAAGCAGCCTTTGAACCCGTTCGTGGCCATCGGCCGGGAGGTGCGCTACATCTGGATTGATATGCAGGGCAACCCAAAAATCGGCTTCCCGCTGGTGCGCGACATCGAGTGGCAGCCCATTGCCGAGCGCGTGGGCGCTTACGCCATTCCGGGACAGAACGACAATTGGTATTTTGCGTCAAACGCATTTGATGCGGATCCCGAAACCCTGTGGGCAGGCAAACAGGGCGCGGGCGAATGGACCATGTTTTACGGATTTCCCCAGGCCCGGTTCATCGGCGTTGTGGCCGTGGACATTTTCAGTGTGAACCACCGGCCCGCGGATATGGAGCTGTTCACCAGCAACGACGGCAAGGAGTGGACAAGCCTCGGTTCTTTCGGCAGCGTGTGGCCGCCCAGGAAGTTTGCGGGCGAGGTGTGCAAGTATTTCAAGATCGTCATGACCGGCAACCCTCCCAGCGGATTCCCCATAATCAGAACCATCACATACAACCTGCCAGCGGGCGCGTATGCAAAACCCAACGAAAATTCTTACTATGTCGCCGCCAACGCCTTCGACGGCGTACCCAACACATGGTGGGTGGGACAGAGAATGGCCGGAGCTTGGGACCTGTACTACGGCTTCGAAAGTCCCAGGGCCGTGGGGACCGTGAGAGTGAATTACTACAGCGTGAACCACATGCCCGCGACCACCGAGCTGTTCACCAGCACCGACGGCGTCACATGGACCTCTGCGGGCATGATGCCAACCGGCGCATCCCCGTCCCTGGCTGTGAACGCTTCGGTGAAGTATCTCCGGTTCTCAATGAAGGGCAATCCGTATGTGGGATATCCGCTCGTCAAGGATATCGCAATACAATAATCGCGGCCGCGTTCAGCCGCCGGAATTTTCAAAAGCACAAGCCGCCGGTTCATCCGGCGGTTTTTCTTTGGCACGATGTGAGCCGGATAAAATACACCAAGATCTTATTGCGAAAATTGAATGAGAATTTTGAAAACGCCGGGCTTCTGCGCGTGATGAATTGCCTGCAAGGCGTCGCGGGCCGCATAAGTGGCGTCAATGAGCGGTTCGGGATTTATGTCGCCGCCGCGCAGGGCGTTCAGGGCCGGTGCGAACGGGCCGCAGCGCGACCCGAGAACCTGTATCTCATTGACGACCCAGCGGGAGGTGTCCGGACAGGGGCTGCCATGATAGGTGCTCTTGAGCACAATGGTTCCGCGCGGGCGCACCAGATCCGCGGCCGCTTCCAGGCCCGACGGCGATCCGCTGCACTCCACCACGATGTCGAAACTCTGCTGCGGCTGCGAGGAAAAAAATGCCGTGCGCACGCCCATGCTTTGCGAGATTCGCGCCATCTTGTCTTCATGTTTTCCGAGCAGCACAACGCCGTCGGAAACGGTGCACAGAACGCCCGCGGCAAGAGCGCCCAGCTTGCCGTCGCCTATGACGGCGATGCGGTGCTTCATGCGCACATCGAGCTGTTCGAGGATCTCGAAGCATGCGGCCAGCGGTTCGGTGAACACGGCCCGGGTGTCGGGAATGGACTTGCGGATTTCGTGCAGATTGCCGATCGGCACGGTGACATATTCCGCGAAAGCGCCGTCCCGGCCCGCGATGCCTGTGACCGTCCGGTTGAAGCAATGGCGCTCCAGCCCGCGTTCGCACATGGCGCACGCGCCGCAGGACGCGTTGATCTCCGCCACCACGCGGCGGCCGATCCATCGCCGGTTCGCGCACTCCTCCACGACCCCGGTGAACTCGTGTCCGAGCACACCCTCAAAGCCCATGTACCCGCGCACGATTTCGAGATCCGTGTTGCAGATTCCCGCCAGTCGAACGCGCACCAGCGCTTCATCCGCTCGGGGCCTAGGCCGCGGCCGGTCCTCCAGGTTCAGTTGTCCATCGAAGGTCAGCGCCAGCATGGGTGACAGTTCAGCCCGCGTTCGATGGAGCGGGCGGTTTGGTCTTGGGCATGTTCTTGTCCGTCTGCTTGACCAGCATGTCCGGGAAGTTGGTGATGATGCTGTCCACCTTGTACTTGATCATCTGCTTCATGGAAAGCGGATCGTTGACGGTATAGACATTCACCTGCAGGCCAAGGGCGTGCGCCTGCTTGACCATGTCCGCAGTCACGAGCGTGTACTTTGGATTGATGGCGTCCGGGTGGCAGGACTCCACGATCTTTTCTATGTCCATGGGATCGCCGAACAGCGCGCCGGTCTTGATGGCCGGTTCCAGGTCCTTGATTTTCGCCAGATATTCGTGATGAAAACTCGACACGATGACCTTGTCAATCATGCCATGTTTCTTCACCAGCTCCACGATTTTCTCCTCGCAGCCCGCGCCCTTGATCTCGATGTTCACAAGGATGCGCGGCCTGGCCCATTCCAGAACTTCATCCAGGGTGGGGACGCGCTCGCCCGCGAATTCCGGCTTCATCCAGGAGCCTGCATCAAGCAGCCGGATCTGTTCGAGCGTCATGGATTCGATATTACCCTCTCCGTCCGTGGTGCGATCCACCTCTTTGTCGTGCATGATGACGACATGACCGTCCGCGGACATGTACACATCCAGTTCGACCATGTCGGCGGTTTGCTCATGCGCGATGCGGAATGCGGCCATGGTGTTCTCGGGCGCATACCCGCTTGCGCCCCTGTGCCCCACGACCATGATACTTCGCCCGGGCAGGGGACTCAAAGCCAGCGCGGGCAACGCGGCCGCAAGAGCCACCCCCATTATCATGATGTTGGTGACAATCAGCTTCATGGATGCATGCCTCCGTGCGCGGACACAGTGCCGCATGATATGAGTTGATTATAGCCTGAACGGCGCGTGCGGCAAAAGGATCAGGGATTGCGCGAGCCGGGCGGGTCCGCGGCGAACCAGCACACGGGCGCGGATGCGTAACCGAGAATGATCGCCATCACGGGCAGTCCGGAATCGTTGAAAAAGTACCCTGCGAAAGCGGCGGCCAG
>JAGUYV010000294.1 GCA_020061125.1 bacterium
CGCATCCGCGGACAGCCCCGCTGACCCGGCCATCAGGCGCACACGAACCTTGCGCCCTGACGCGGCTGCATCCCACGCGCTCACATCGCCGAACAAGCCCGACACAAACAGGCGCGGGCCTCCGTGCCCGTCCAGCCCGGATATGCGGTAGGGAAACGCCATGCGCGCAGTCCCTACGCCGGACGCACGCAGTTTTCCGGGCGACAACCGCTCCAGCGCCCCGTTTTTGTACAGCACGAACATAGCGCCGGACTCTGGATCAACCCAGACATCGCGCGCCCCGCGCTGCGGCACGCGCAGCACGCGCGGCGGCCCTGGCCGGATTCCGCGATCTGGATAAACAAGAAGCGCGCCCTGTGTGCCCGGTTCACCCTCGCGATGGCCGCGAAGCGCGATGATGCGTTCGCCGTGCGGGTCCGCTACTATGCGGTATGCGGTCCGGTCCCCACGCGGCCGCGATACGCACCCGGCCGGGCCGGACGGCGCGCAGCTTGTCACGCTGTTGCCCTCGTCCGCGGAGGAGATATACACGCGGCCCGTGGCAGCCCCCAGGGCCACGCCGAAATTGTCGCGGTTGTTGATGTAACAGAACACCGCGCCCGAATCGCGGCATACATGCTCTCCGCACTGCCATGGCCACAGCTTGTATCCCACCCAGGCGCAGGTTCCGGCAAGCGCAAATGTGATGAAAATGTCCAGCGCGATTCTCCAGCGCAGGGCGTGGACGCGGCGGAGCCTGATCAGCACAGCGGCCCAGATCACAAGCAACCCGGCCGCAAGCTCGGGATACAGAGCCAGGCCCTTGACCGGTGGCGGCAGCATGCGGCCGACAAACAAATTCTGAAACACAAGCTGAAAACAAAAGACCGCGACTGCGCTATAAGCCACGGCCAGCAAGCGCGATCGCACCCCGGCGCGCGGCGCAAACCACACCAGCGCCAGAACGATCCACGCCGCAAACGGCGCGGCCACGGGCCACTTCCACACGCTCGCCGCGACCGCGATGAACAACAGCGCTCCGTACACAATCGCCCAGGGTTTTTTCGCCATGTTCAGGCTTTTCTCGCAGGCGCCGGGCCGCCCGCGTCACTCGATGGTCAGCGCAGCCGCCTGTGAGCGCAGAGTACCCTGCCAGCTTGAAGCGCCCGCGGACGGCGGCGAGAACACGGCCTGCACGGTGATGGTTCCCTCCGATGACAGGTCGAAGAATTGCGCCAGATCCGCGCGGTACTCGAAAACGCCCTGCGCGGGCAAATAGAGCGGAATGCGCGCAGCCGCCTGGTCGCGCACGCCGGTGCGCAGAGGCATACCGCGTCCGTCCGGGCCGGCGGCTGTGAGGATCTGACCCGGCGCGGGGGTGGAGCCAAAAACTACCGGCACGGATCCCTTGTTGCTGATGCGCACCGTTGCCGGAGCGGCCGCTCCCCTCCGCGCTACGGCCGTGTCCAGAGTGAGGGTGATCTCCACGGCCACCACAAGGCCCTGCTCCGCGCTCATGGCCCGCAAATCCCGCAGCAGGTTGTAATCCGGCTCGCGGCGTCCGTAAAACGGGGACACGAATTCCAGGGCCTGCCCGCCGCGAGGGACTTTGAGAAACAGCACGGCGCGGTCTCCGGGCTCGAGGGTCATCAGGGGCGGGCGCGTGTCTTTGTGCGCGCGAGTGAACGCCACGGTCACGGTCTGCGCCCCGGCCGCGCCCTTGTACAATTCCTCGACCCGCACCACAGCCTCATAAGGCTCGCGCACGGGCTGCCGGTCCATGCTGTCCCGCGGGGACACGGGCGCCGCGCTCTGCACCACTCCCAGCAAAACCACATCCGCCTGCGCCACCTGCGCCTCAAGCGTTTCCGGTGCTTTCTGCGGGCTGATTTCCTGCACCTGGGCAACGGCGGCCGCGACGCACAACCACGCGCAGCCAATCATCAAAAACAGATGTCTGAACATCCGCGTGCTTCCTTTCGCGTTGTTTGCTGCAAACCGATGCGCTTCGGCAAAGGATGAAAAGCCCCGGAAACGCAGGCGCAGGCATCAATGGCCTTCGGCAGGTTGGGCAAGTTATGCAGGATGAATACAGGGCTGCGGGACATTTCACACTTCGGGCCGCTCGGGCGTGTTGCCTGCGCGAATATGGCTTGCGCACGCGTTACATGAACCGCTCGAAACGGTCCTTTTTAGCCTTGCACACCGGACACACGCCGGGAGGCTCCTCGCGAGCGCACAGATAGCCGCACACGCGGCAGCGCCACACCGGGTAAGGGAGCGCGGGAACTGCCGCCTGCTCCGTCGCCGCGGGCTGCTTGAACTGGGGCCGGTCTTGCCGCGCACGCGGGCGCCGTTCTGGGATGGACGATACCGTGCGCTCCCCGCGCGCCGCAGCCGCGCTCACATACAGCGCGCAGTAGCATGCGCCGTATCGCTCCAGATCCGCGTCCCGGTAATCACACGGACAGATGATGTCCAGATCTTCGAGCTTTTCACCTGCGGCCAGACGGCACGGGCAGGCCTGATAACCGTAACGCGCCTGATTTTTCATGAGGCTGCGCACCAGAATCCGGGTGAACTCCTCGTCCGGGTTCAGGTAATAGCCGCCAGCCTGCGTCTGCTTGTGCAGTCGCGCAACCAGCGCCTCCACCTGCTCTTCGGTGATGTCTCCGCCGGGCCGGTCCTGTTCGCTCACAAGCCAAGCGCCTCCCTGATATCCTTTTCTTTGTACCCGCAGATGCAGCGCCGGCCTCCGTCTATGACCACGCACGGGAACCGCCAGTCCGGGTCTATAGCGTCAAGCTGCTCCCGGATCGCCGTCTGCTGCTTGCCGGAAAGCTCGTCCACATCTATGAACTCGTGCTTCACGCCAAGATCCGCAAGCAGTTTCTTGACCTTGCCGCACCAGACGCAGGTGGACAGCGCATAGAGCTTGACATCGCCCCTGTCCCTTCCCTCGCGCGCAATGAATTTCATGGCGTGGTTCCCTCCATGCTGATCATACTTTAGATCGTGTCTGCGCGCGCGTGCAAGAGCAACGCGCGCGCCGGTTTGAATTTTCCCGCGCCCGCGCCTACAATTATCCGGGAATTGCATGGATATTCTTTGTAAGAGAAAACCCGGAGAGCCGGCCCGGCGAAAAGCCGCCCGGCGCGCCTGATGACAGTCCAGAAACCGCGAAAAGTTTTGTTGATCAGCGATGGAAAGCGCGGCCACGAGCACCAGTCCCGGGGCGTGGTGGACAAGCTCGAGAATGTGTCCGTGCGCAAGCTCGACATTTCCATGTCCGGCACATATTACCTGTTCCTGGTGTTCGTGTCCCTGCTGGCGCGGCGCATCAGGTTCAACGGCGCGCAGATCCTGTTCTGGCTGCAGAAAGTCACGGACACGCGCATGGAAACCCTGGCCAAGCACGACCCGGATGTGATCATTTCCGCCGGGTCGCTCACGCATCCTGTCACCTATCTGCTGGGCCGGCTGTGGGGCTGCCCCACGGTGATCTGCATGAGGCCGTCGCTGCTGTCGCCCAGGGATTTCGGACTGGTGGTGGCGCCGCGCCACGACGCGCGCAAATGCCGCGGCGGCAATGTTCTCTACACCATGGGCGCCACCAGCCACATCTCCGAGGCCTTCATCTTCGCCGAGGCCGTGGCCCTGC